>DUUG01000150.1 GCA_012841675.1 Clostridiales bacterium | reverse complement strand
GAGTTTGAAAATCTCACCAAAAGCTACGGGAACTGGCCCGTACTTTCCAATTTAAATTTTTCTCTCGAAGAAGGGAAGGTCATCGGAGTTGTAGGTCCGAACGGGTGCGGGAAAACGACACTTTTTAAGATTATAGTCGGCCTAATTAACGACTATAAGGGAACGGTCAGGATTGATGGTCATACGCCTGACGAGTATACACGATCCATCATATCTTATTTGCCGGAACGCACTTATCTCAACGATTGGATGAAAGCAGGGGATGCCATAGACACCTTTGCCGACTTTTTCTCCGATTTTGATAAGCAAAAAGCGGAGGAGCTGCTGGCTCGGTTTCAATTAACGCGCAATATGCGCATGAAAACCATGTCTAAGGGAATGCAGGAAAAGCTGCATCTTTCGTTGGTCATGTCTCGGAAGGCAAAGCTGTATGTGTTGGACGAACCTTTAAGCGGCGTTGATCCGGCGGCAAGGGAAACGATTATAGACGTTATCCTGCGCAATTACAACCCCGGTTCCTCCGTTCTCCTCTCAACCCATTTGATCTATGATGTGGAGAATCTGTTTGACCATGTGATCATGATGCGGCCTGGCTCTATTGTCGTAAACGATTCGGCGGAAAACATTCGCACCAGAACGGGCAAAACCCTTGACGAGTACTTTAGGGAGGTGTTCCGATGATAGGACATTTATTCCGGTACGAACTCAAGTGTGGCTCTATTGTTTTTCCGTTGTCGTGGGCTGTCATCGCGATTCTGTTTCTCTTTATTAAGCTGGCGGAGAAGCTGGAGCTTTTTGTGGTTCTAGGCTTCCTTTCCTTAAGCATTGTTTTAGTGACCATTGGCAGCATGTTATATGCTGTAATATTCCCTGTGCTTCGCTATTACAAGAGCATGTTTGGCAAGGAGGCATATTTGATTCAAACCTTGCCTGTCAGCAAAGGGAAGCTGCTGTTTTCCAAGCTGGCCTTTGCAGGGATGTGCTACCTGGCCGGGCTGATCACAGTAGCATTGGTTTTTGTGCTAACTCGCCTATTTGAAGGCAATATTTTCGAAATCTTTTCCGGAATACTGGGCGGCAGGTCGGCTCTACTTTGGTATTTCGGCATATCCGTAATTATCCAGTCATTCCAAACCATTAACCTTTTGTATTTTGCCATCACATTGGCGAATACTTCGCGGTTTATTAAAAACAATATTGCTTTTTCCGTATTGTTTTATCTGGTCGGTAATTTCGTGGCTGGCATCATAAACGTAATTGCTATGCTGTTTATCCCACTGGTATTGCAAATTACACCGACGAGCAGCCAAATTGCATTTAAATTCTATTTTATGGAGCTACACAATATAAACAACTACAACATCGTCCTAGGTTTAGGCTCGATGGTAACTATGTTGCTTATAAGCATGATCTTAGTGGTTTTGACTGAAAAGCTTTTGCGAACGAAAGCGTCTGTAAAATAACAAAAAATCCTCCATTGGAGGGTGCGTCTTAGGGATTTTTATCCCGGAAAAAAATCGGCATAGTTTGGTTTATAACCGGCTATGCCGATTTTTCTTACTCTTTGGATGTAGAAACCGGTGGGTCGAGTTCGCCAATACAGTTATAAACGATCTTGATACGCTGTACTCGTCTGCCATCAATGCGCTCTGCCTTGTAAACATAGATTTTTTCAACGAATTCTAGGACAATCTCTGTTGTGAGTTCCTTTATATCAGTGGTACTTCTACACCAAGGCGAGAAAGTGGTCAACCCCCAGTGCCCTTTCCTTTTCTGAAGTTATAGTGGATTTGAGTCTTCGCAATCCCGCATCTTTCTTCCGCAAGTCATTGCTAAATCAAAAATATTTGCGTTCTGCTATTGTATTCTGTATGTTTGCATGGTAAGCTTGTGCTGATATTTCCTACTGGCATTTAGATGGTGCCCGGACAAAGATCCTTTTACAGTGTGGCGCAATCCGCAGACCTTATATTGCGGCGAAGAGAGACGCCGCCCTACGCAATTACACAGGAGTGTCTGGCATCGGCAAGGATGAAAAGATTATTTTCCTCTTCTCTGACGATGACGACACGTTCTACAATGCCCGTTTCCGTCTGGATGACGCAATCGATAAAACGTCTCGCGATGAATCCTGTCTGCAAAAAGCTAAGGAGCATACATTCCTGCGCTTTTAAAATTGCATAAAGAAAGGGAAATGGTACATATGGCAGTAGACAAAATTCTGTTTGGTGCGTACAACCCCTATCGAGGGGCATTAACGGAGAAAAAGGTCAAAATTCTTGCTGATGCCGGCATAGATATCGCAATGGTCTCCGCCTCCGATAATGAGGAGGAATTTAAAAACAATCTTGCCCTTTTTAGTAAATATGGCATAAAGGTAATTGTAACCGATCGCCGAACCATAAAAATCTACAAAAAGCTCATCCGCGGTTATGCCGGCGTTTTCGACAGTGATAAAGCTTCATTCATCGAAAGCTACAGCGACTGTGAAGCGTATTACGGCAGCGAATTTGTAGATGAACCGGGTCTTGTCTATTTCGAAGAAATTGGACAAGCGGTGCGGGAATTCAAAGAGAAATTCCCCGATAAGCTGTATTATGTGAACCTTTCACCATCGCATGTGACAAACATACAGTATACAGCGGGGCCTAACATATTTGATATAGGCGATGTGGATGTTAGTGAAAACAACTTCCAAAAGTATCTGGACGAATTTATACGGCTTGTGCCGGTGGACTATCTGTGCCTGGATATTTATCCGTTCAAGCTAAAAACATTTTGGGATTCGTATTTAAACGAGATGGAAATCATCGCCCACACTCTGCGAAAAGCTGATCGCGAGTTCTGGCTTTGTGTCCAATCGGCGGCTTGGTTAGAAGAAGTGCATATACCAACCGAGCCGGAGTTTCGCTGGCAGATGTACACAACGTTGGCGTTTGGTGTTGTCTGCAACATGATGTATACCTTCACCGGCCCTGATGTTGATCCTGATGTTCCGCCGCCGAAAGACAAGGCTCTTCTACGTGGGACGCCGGTTACGGGAGAAGGCACAAAGCACGAGCTTTATTTCGCCATACAAAAAATCACAAGAGAATTTCATGCTATTTCCGATGTATTCCTGCAGTATCGATATGCCGGCGTCATGACCATAAACTGCACGGAGGATACGCCGTATCTGAAGATTGATAGAACGCTTGACTGTTATGCGCCTATTTTAGACATAAGCACAGATAAACCGTTCTTACTCAGCTGCTTTGAGAAAAAAGAAGGCGAAGGCAGTGCATTTGTGTTTGTTGCGATGGAAAACTTCAGGCGTGAGCCTGCGGCATCAGAGATTAAGATAAAGCTTGCCGCCGACACAGTTACCGCTTACTACGACGGCGCACCGCTCGTGCTCACGCCAGACAGTAACGGATATTACAGCTTTATCCTCAAACATTGCGATGGTGTTTTCGTCACACTTTCTTAAGCTGATCAAGTCAAATGCAGAGATACTACACTCTAGGAACTCCCAATCCGGTTTCTCATAATTTGTCAGATAGTTCTTAGACAAGAGACAAGAGCGCTCAAATCTGGCGTAACTATTGCAAAGATTGTATCTTGCGGGATTTAATCAGTTTTTTATATGATTCAGCTTCATGCCTAAGCATTGCAACCCCGTGAATATGTTGCATTGCTTACTCTATGACTTACCCATCACTAAATAAAAAGATCACCTCAATGCACTTGAATGCTTGAGGTGATCTTGTTTTTCGATCCCCGCTTGAATAGAGCCGGGAAAAGTTTACTTTTCTTCGTAAATCCCTAAGTCCAACTTTCTTTTGGATTTTTTATTCCTCATCGCCCTGATGAACGCATTCACAGTCGTCTTCATCGTCTTCACAGTTGCATTCACAGGACGGGATGTCAAATTCAAGGTTTTCACTGCAGGCAGGGCAGACGATAGAACCCTTTTCCAGCTCGGGATAACCAAAGTAGAGCT
>DUUG01000149.1 GCA_012841675.1 Clostridiales bacterium | reverse complement strand
GTAATTATATTCCGGATATTTTGCAAAAACTCGATATGCCGGATCTGGCCATGCTTATCGCGCCGCGGCCCCTTGTGATTGTAAGCGGCGAAACCGACGGCATCTTCCCCTTAGAGGCCGTTTACGAAGGCTTTAAAAAAGTCAAGGCCATTTACAAAGCCGCCGGGGCGCCGGATGCGTGTGTTCTAGTTGTCGGCAAAGGCGGCCACCGGTTTTATGCGGCTGATGCTTGGCCTGTTTACGACCGATTCGTAGCGCAAAGTCGATGATTTCAATTTTTGGGTAGTGTAGTCTTCCTTTCGGGATTGTTCGTCCTACCTATTTTTGCTATAATTTTCAATAAGGAGGGGAAAGCATGTACCAGCCCATGCTGCTTGGCCATGAACAGTCTGTCACTGCTTTAATTGACCAAAAAGCCTTCCCCTCCCATTGGCACAGCGAGATTGAGCTTTTATACTGCCTTTCCGGCGAGCTGCAAGCCGTTGTGTCCGGGGTATCCTACCCATTGACACCGGGCAGCCTGCTTGTCATCGGCAGTGCCGAAGAACACTCTTTTCCGGAAGGGCAGAAAGGGGCAAGGTTGCTCCTTGTGGAAATGGGTTTCTCCTTTTTGGGAAGCGAATTTTCCGCCCTTGCCGCTCTCCGGTTTACCGAACCTCTGCTTTCCCCTTGCCAACCGGATAGCCCGGCCGCACCTCTTTTGCCTTTGCTTGAGGATCTGTTGGAGTGGCACGGCAAGCCCGGCCCGCAGGCGATTTGGACGTGTAAAAGCATCCTCTTTTCCCTTGCATCAGAGCTTTTTCAACTACCTCATGATATAGACCTTCCCAAGATACGGAAAAAGCGGCTGGAAACACAGCTTCGCTGTCAAGCTGTCTTTGAATACATTCGCATGCATTACCGCCGTTCTCTCCCTTTGGAAGAAGTGGCCAATGCAATCGGCTATGAAAAAAGCAATTTCTGCAAGCTCTTTAAGCGCGCAACCCAGACTAGCTTTCACAAATATTTAAATGCCTACCGCATTGGCATTGCCTGCCGCCTACTGGAAAGCGGCGAAGGGTCCATGAAAAGCATTGGAGAACAAGTCGGCATCCCGGAACCAAAATCCTTTAGTCGGATTTTCCGGCAGGTCATGGGTGTCACTCCCACGGAATACAGAGAAAGGATGACCCGCTATGAGTAAGCTTCTGGCCGGCGCGGCCCGTGAAATCATCACGCCGCCCGTAGGCGGTCGGCTTTACGGCTATCGCCCGGATGTATACAGCAAGGAAGTCCATGACGATCTCACCGTGACAGCCGTTGCGTTAGAGTCGGACGGGGTTCGCGCCCTACTCATTTCCATTACCGTATGTCTGCTGAACACGGATTTGGCGACAAATCTTCGCAAGGCTGTCGGCAAAGCCACAAATATCCCGTGGCGACATGTCATTGTATCCGCCACTCACACCCATTCCGGCCCCTGCACGGCAGGCGAAACCGGCTGGGGCGAGATCGACACGGAATTTTGCGACCAAATTCTCTTTCCGAAAACTATCAAAGCGGCAAAAATCGCCGTTTCCTCTCTCCGCCTGGCACTTCTGGGCGTTGCCGACGGGGAAAGCCGTGTGGGGATCAACCGCCGAGAACTTACGATACATAATAAAGTGACATTAGGGCAAAACCCTTGGGGCTGCTTCGATCCCACCATGACGGTTTTAGCCCTTCGCGAGCCGGACGGCAAGCCCATTGTCAACATGATTCATTACGGCGCCCACTGTACTGCCTGCGGGCTAAACCATGAAATCACTCGCGACTGGGCCGGCCCCATGATTGATCGGCTGGAAGCCGAAACCAACGCTCTTACCTGTTTTTTCAACGGCGCCGAGGGGGATGTAGGCCCGCGGCTTACGAACGGCCGCACGGTAGGTAACCTTGCCTACGCCATGGAATTAGGCGGCGTTGCCGCTTTGGACGCTGTGTCCATTTACCGCCGCATCCGGGAATATAGAGATGCGTCCCTTGTTGTAAAAACCGACCAAGTTCGCCTTCCGTATAAGCCGATTTTGGATTTGGAAACGGCCCAAAGGGAATATGACCGTCTGCACCGCCAAGATGCCGTCAACATTACCCTGCGCACGATTACATACTATAAAAACATCATCGACGCTTACCAAAGCGGCCTGCCAAAAGATACGCACTTTACATACGAGCAAACGGTGCTGGCAATTGGGCCGGTGGTTTTTCTGCCCTTCCCCTTTGAGTTTTTCTCTGAAATATCCCTGCGCCTGCGCAAGGCAAGCCCCTTCCCCCACACCCTTTGCTTAGGCTGTACCAACGGGGATCAGGGGTACCTTCCCACCGAGGATCAGCTTTGCCGCGGCGGATATGAAATCGAAATGTTTAAGACTTCCGGCGTTCAAACGTTGACGGATGACGCCGACTACCATATTATCGCCGAGCATCGGCGGATTCTGGAGGAACTGAAATGTACAGAATAGGAAAAGACGAAATTGACGCTGTTGCACGGGTCATTGAATCCAGAGAGCTGTTTAAGGTCAATGGCGGAAAATTACAGGAAACGGCCAATTTTGAAGCGGAATTTAAACAGAAAATGCAGTGCGACTATGCCATTCTCATGACTTCGGGAAAGGCGGCGCTTATTTCGTCGCTGGTGGGCCTCGGCATTGGGCCGGGCGATGAAGTCATCGTCCCCGGCTACACCTACATGGCCACGGCTGTGGCGGTCACCGCCGTGGGCGCCATTCCCGTTATTGCGGAAGTGGACGAAACGTTGACGCTGGATCCTGCCTCTGTGGAAGCCAATGTAAGCCCGAACACCAAAGCCATCATCCCAGTACATATCCAGGGCTTCCCCTGCAACATGGACGCGCTTGTCAAATTGGCGGAAAAACACGGCTTTGCCATTGTGGAGGACGCCTGCCAGGCCGATGGCGGTTCTTACAAAGGCCGGCGGCTTGGCACCATCGGCGACGCCGGGGCCTTCAGCTTTAACCACTTTAAAATCATTACCTCCGGAGAAGGCGGCGCCTTGGTAACCAATCAGCGTGAGCTTTTCGAGCGGGCGTTTATCTACCACGACAGCAGTGCCATTGCTTATTTCGGCAACCAATTGGATAATGTGTCCGTCGAACCCTTCTGCGGCAACGAATTCCGCACCAGCGAAATTACTGCCGCTATTTTAAGGCAGCAGCTTTTAAAGCTCGATTCCATTTTGGAAGACCTGCGGGCTAATAAAAAGGCCATGATGGACGCGCTCGATACATTCACCTTCCGCCCCTCCCATGACCCGGAAGGCGACTGCGGCACAACGGTGGCCTTCGCCTTTGAAACCGAGGAAGAAGCCCGAAAGTTTGCCAAAGCGCCGGGAATCCACGGCGTTTTGCCCATCGACACGGGCAAGCACATCTACACCCACTGGACGCCCATTATGGAAAAGCGCGGCGCGCACCATCCCCTGCTGGATCCCTTTAAGATGCCTGCCAATGCCGAGTTGAACCACAACTACCGCTTGGATATGTGCCCCAAAACCCTGTCCCTGCTGG
>DUUG01000148.1 GCA_012841675.1 Clostridiales bacterium | reverse complement strand
CTTGTGTATTTGCTGCTTCGCTGGTCTTTGCCCCGCTTTATGGAGCGCGCCATGCAGCAGTACAAAGAGTATGCCTTTAAGGAACTGACGCAAAAAAGCATCAACGCTTTCACCTGCGAAAGCACAAGTAAGTACATTTCTGCGTTGACCAACGACGCTGTTTCCATCGAAACCAATTATCTGGCCAAGTCCTTCAGCCTTCTGCGCATGTGCGTCAGCTTCTTCGGCGCGTTGGCCATGATGCTGTATTACAGCCCGCTCTTAACGGCCGTTGCCCTCGGCTTGTCTTTGCTGCCGGTAGTTGCCTCTATTTTGGCCGGCGGGCGGCTTGCCAAGGAAGAACAGGCCGTTTCCGAACGCAATGAGGCCTTTGTCGGAACCATTAAAAACGTGTTAACCGCTTCCCCGTCATCAAAAGCTTTAAAGCCGAAGCCGCAGCACAAGCCCTTTTTAAGCGCAACAACGATTCTGTGGAAGCAGCCAAGCGCGCCGCTCCACAGAGCAAACAATTCATCTTTTGGGCAATACCACAGGTGTTGTGGCGCAAATAGGCGTGTTTCTGTTCGGTGCGTATTTGGCCGTTTCCAACGGTTCGGTTACGCCGGGTGTGGTAATTGTTTTTGTACAGCTTATGAACTTTGTCATTGAACCTATCGGTGCCGCGCCTCCCCTGCTTGCCAACCGGAAGGCGGCCTGGAAGCTAATCGATAAATTGTCCGAATCCGTAAGCTTACAAACGCGAACCGGCGGCAAGCCCGTTGACAATAAGCTTACCAAAGGCATCACCGTTCAAAATTTAAGATTTTCCTACGAGGAAGGCAAGCCCGTTCTCCAAAATGTAAACCTCTCCTTTGAAGCCGGGAAAAGCTATGCCATTGTGGGGGGCTCCGGCTCCGGCAAATCGACGCTTTTAAACCTTCTCATGGGAAGCTATGACCAATACGAAGGCTCGATTCTGTACGACGAGACAGAGATTCGTGATATTAGCTCCGATTCGCTCTATGACCTGCTTACATTAGTACAGCAAAACGTGTTCGTGTTTAATGATACTATTCGGAACAACGTCACCATGTTCCGGGAGTTTGAAGACAGCAAGGTCGTCGAAGCATTGGAAAAAGCCCGCCTTGCTGAGCTGATTGCGGCACGGGGCGAGGCCTATATCTGCGGCGAAACGGAAATGGCTTATCCGGCGGCGAGAAGCAGCGCCTTTCTATTGCAAGGGCATTGCTGCAGGAAACGCCCGTTCTGCTGGTCGATGAAGCCACAGCCACTTTAGATGCTACCACCGCCTATGACGTGACCAATGCCATTCTCTCTATGGAAGGGCTGACGCGCATTGTCGTTACCCACCGCATGGAAGAAAGCCTTCTGCGCCGGTATGACAAAATCTATGTTCTGCGCTCTGGCAAGCTGGCCGAGGCCGGCACATTTGTCGAACTGATGGCACAGAAAGACTTGTTCTACTCGCTGTATACGGTTTCTCAAAACTAAACAAAAAGGATCCCGAGAACACTCTCGGGATCCTTTTATTATGCATACCCTTCGCAGGAAAGATCAAAAACCTCTTACCATCCGAATATACTCTCGAATGCCGTCTTCCTCATCCTGCCGATACGTAAATCCGAAATGCGATGCCACTGCGATGGCCAGCGTATGGAACAGATCACACATGGTGTCCACTGCCGCCCAAATGTCGGCGTAGTTACTGCCCGAATAGGTGGCGGCATATTGGGCATACAACTCCGGCGGCAGATACTTCTTGAAGTATTTGCCGTTTTTTCCAGTGGAAAGCTCGAATCCATGCTGTGTTCCTATATAATAGTTCATCATATCATGCAGTTCCGTCCGAACCACATCGTTCAGCATATGCATGACATAGGGAAGCTCGTCCCGTGCAATACCTTTTGCCACGTTGTTCAGACACCACCAGAAGTTGTTGCAACAGGAGTAGTAATAGAGAGGCGAAGGCGGCTTTATATGCCATAACTTGTCAGAAGGTTCCGGCAAAACCGGTACAAAGCCGCTTCCGTTGTCTTTATCAAGCAACACTACGGCAGGCTCCCCATCATCCACGTATTTTGTGAACGCAAAGGTCAAGTCAATGCGGTTTCCGTCGGGATAGATCATCATATAGTTGAAACGGCCATCTCCAACCGGGTCGCGCATTGTTTCCGGCATTTGCATAATCAGAGGTTTGCCAAAGCACTCTTCCACCCAGGCAGGATTGTTGTAAAATGGCATAATGTCCTCGACAAAATAGGTAATGTCGTAATCCTGGTAAATATCCTTCGGAACGGCCGGGTTCGCCCGCGAGCCGACCAGTATAACGGCCCGAATGCGCTCATCCGCTTTCGCCACACCGAGAATTAAGTCCATCATTTCCTGCTCGTTTCGCATGTATAACTTACTCCGCAAACAGCTCGTCCGTAAAATAAGCGTTCGTGTCGGCGCAGCGACCCTTCGCATCCATCACCGTGATACGAACCCAATTGTCGCCGGGCCGTACATCGAAAGACGCTTCCGTAATCGTCTGCCCGTTCTGCCCGTGGCGCTTATCGGGCCGGCGGCAGCCTTTAGAACAGATGATTCTCACCACTTCGGAACACTCCACGTGGATTTTCCCGTCCTCAAACCAAAGGGTGTGAATTTCCGGCCCGAAGGAGGCATAAAAGTGCCCCTGCTCCAGCGCCTTGGTGATAGTGCGGTATTCCAGTTTTTCCGCCCGAATCATAATAAACCCGCCACCGGAATCCCATTCCGCCGTTCCTTTGGGGAAGCTGTTGTGGTTATCGTCGGCGGCAACGGCGAAAACTCTTTGCCCGGCAAACAGGAAATCTTCGTATACCCGCGGGTTATATTCCGCGCACCCATCCACTTTATAGCTTGCGTTGTTGTAAATCTCCATAGCGTGGAAGTTTTGATACCGGATATAGTCGGGGTACCGCTCGAAAGACCATGTGGGATGGCAATAGATGACAAAAAAGCCCTTCTCCCGGCAGGTTCGAATCATCTGGTTGATGCATTCCTCGTCGTACGTACGCTCAAAATCCGGCTCGTTTTCGTCATATCGGATTTTGTCCAACTGCTTAGAGGCGTTTCCCCATATGTACTTCGTCCGATGGAAACAAGGCTGGTTCAAATTGTCCGGCTCCAGGGCGATGGCGCAGATGTGGAAATCCTTTTCCTGATGCCGTTTGCCATCCGCACGGTGCTCGTGGATGGCCAGTTCTATGCCGGTCAGGGGCAAAAACTCGTCGTCCAAAAGCTCCGGATGGGGCACCATAATTTCGTGGTCCGTAAACGCCACTACGGAATAGCCTTGGGATTTGTACTCCTCTTTGACCTGCTCCGGCGTTAAGTTTCCGTCGGAAAGGGTCGTGTGGCAGTGAAGGTTTGCCTTGTAAAACCGGCCTTTCTGGGGCAGCAAATACTTTTTCATGCAGTCACTTCTTTTCCTTTTTAGCTTTTTTTCATACTAGCAAATGCAATGCCCATTGTCAAGAAGAAGCTATTAGTTCCTCTGTATGTCATTAACTTGTCCTTTTGTTCATGCTAAACTTGACTTGTCCTTTTGTTCATGCTAAACTTGACTTGTCAAATTAAACGTATTGGATGGGAGCATCATGAAAATGAAAGCCTACCACAAATCTTTAGAGCATCTGCACGTGGGCACCCTTGCGCCCAGATCGTATTTCATCCCCTACACCACATCAGACGATGCCCGAAAAGGCCTTCG
>DUUG01000147.1 GCA_012841675.1 Clostridiales bacterium | reverse complement strand
TCATCGGATATGAAATTTTCAAAGTACCCTTGAGGGAATAAAGAAACCCCTCACTACTAATCCAGTTTCGTGAGGGGATCTACAAAAAGAATTTTTACTTCTCCATCATTTTTTTGAGTTTCATCCGAATCTGACGTTCCCGATAGCTGATGGTCTGCTAAGAATTCCAATCCCGCTCAACCTTAAAGAACAAGCGGATATTGTAGCTTACCTCGACAAAAAATGCGCCAAGATCAATGAACTCATTGCTGAGAAGCAGAAAGCCGCTGAAATTATGCAGAAATATAAAAAGTCACTGATTTACGAATACGTCACGGGCAAAAAGCGCGTGACACGATAAGGAGATTTACAGCTATGCCTATTCGAGCAGACCAGCTTCAAGAGAAAAAAGACTACCAGAGACTCATTCTGGAGGAGTTGCGTGACCGTAACGATTACATAATCCGCAATGCCCAGACGGACTGGAGCGCGGAATACGCGATGGATACGGGGATTCTCTTTCGGTTTCTCAATGACACCCAGCCCGATGAGATGGCGAAGCTGCATAAGTTTTATGGAGATAAAACCGAAAAGACGGTCATTAATTACATCAACCGCGAAGTTATGAAGGCGAGCCGATCCCTCGTGGATGTGTTTAAGAACGGCGTCGAGTTCGACAACGGTGTGAAAATAGACCTGATGTACCGCCGTCCAGCCACCAGCTACAATGAGCGGCAAAATAAACTTTACGGACAAAATATCCTCTCGGTGATGGAAGAAGTTTATCACAAGGAAGGCGAGAGGATTGACCTTGTGTTGTTCCTGAACGGACTTGCCATTTTCACTGTGGAGCTCAAGTGCAACACCTCAGGGCAGAACTATGAAAATGCCATCAACCAGTACAAGCATGAACGCGATCACAACACCCGCCTTTTCAGATTTAAGAGTGGGGTGTTTGCGGCGTTTGCTATGGATTTAAACGAGGTTTATTTCTGCACCGCTCTGAAGGGCGCAAATTCGTTCTTTCTGCCGTTCAATATGGGAATGCCGAAAGCGAAGGATAAGCCGTATTCCGTTGGTAAGGGGAACCCCCATAATGAGAACGGAATCAATGTTTCCTATATGTGGGAGAACATTTGGACAAAAGAGAAGATCATCCTGCTCATCGAGCGGTTTATATTTATAGAGAAGAAACGCATAAAAAATGCTGACACCGGCAAGATCACGCAAAAAGAAACGGTTATCTTCCCTCGTTACCACCAACTGCGGGCAATTGAAAAACTGACGGCGGACATTCGTGTTAACCGCACAAGCAAAAACTATCTGATTGAGCATTCGGCAGGCAGTGGCAAGACAAATACCATTGCGTGGCTTGCGCATATTCTTGCCTCGCTACACGATACAAACGACCAAAACATTTTCAATACTATTATTGTCATCACCGACCGCATTATTGTTGACCAGCAATTGCAGGAGGCGATAAAAGGCATCGATCACAAGAGCGGCCAGCTGAAGGTTATGGATGAAAAGTGTAATTCAAGCGACCTTGCTGCCGCCCTGCGCGGCAACACGAAGATTATCGTTACCACCGTACATAAATTCTTTTATATCATTGAAAACAGCCTGCTTGGTACGCTGAAAGACAAGACTTTTGCCGTGTTAATTGATGAGGCTCATTCTTCCACTGAAGGTGACCTTATGCAGGCTGTCACCCACGTCTTGGCAGGCGGTAAGCTGTCGGATATTCCGGAAGACAGCGGCGAGGACGAGGACGAAGAACTTTCAACTGAAGAGAAAATAAAAATCGAGCGGGCAAAATCCGGCAAACAGCCGAATGTTACGATGATAGCATTCACCGCTACACCAAAACCCGGTACGATTCAGCTTTTCGGAACGCTGAACGATGAGGGCAAGAAGACTTGCTTTGATTTGTATTCTATGCGCCAGGCAATTGAGGAAGGATATATTCTGAACGTCCTCGACAACTATGTGACATGGAAAACCTACTTTACGATTAACAAGGCGATCGAGGATGACCCCGAACTTCAGTCGATAACCGCCAAGCGTAAAATTGCACGTTTCATTGACCTGCATGATACGAACATTTCACAGAAGATTGAGATTATCATCGAGCATTTTCGCCAGAACGTCGCAAGCAGTCTCGGTGGGACGGCAAAGGCGATGGTCGTAACCGCATCGCGCCCCGCCGCAGTAAAATACAAGTTGGAATTTGAAAAGTATATCGCCAGAAAAGGATATACCAACATCCATGCTTTAGTGGCGTTCTCCGGCAAAGTAACGATTAACGGCGAACCATATACCGAAGCTGGTATAAATGGATTTAGTGAAGAATGCCTGCGCGATGAGTTTGACAAGAGTTCCTATCAGGTTCTACTTGTTGCAAATAAGTACCAAACAGGCTTTGACCAGCCAAGGCTCGCAGCGATGTATATCGATAAGAAATTGAGAGGAGTGTCGGCAGTGCAGACCCTCTCCCGCCTGAACCGCATTTGTCCGCCGTATGATAAGCGGACGTTTATTCTCGACTTTAAAAACAAAGCTGAGGACATACTTAAAGCGTTTGCGCCGTTCTACGAGGAAACGGAGTTGTTCGATACCATTTCTCCGTCCGACATTCGGAAGTTGGAGGAGGAAATTGAGTTTTATGACATTCTCACGGAAAACGACATTGACGAGTTTAACGACCTATTATATCTGCCTAAACGTACATCAAAGCAAAAACAGCGTATGTGGACATTGCTCGATAAAGCTGCCCGTGAGGTTCGTAAAAAGAACATTGAGGAGCAATTCGCTATTCGTACGACAATTCGGCGTTTCCTTAAGTCTTATTGCTTCCTGATTCAAGCGACTTGCTATGAGAACCTTGAATTGCACAAGCGGTATAACTACCTTTTATATCTGGTGAAAGAGCTGGATATTAAGGGTGGAAACGATTTTGACATTGCCGATAAAATCACGGTTAGCGGTTTTAAGCAGGAGCAAACAGGGGTTATGATGAACCCAGACATTGAATCGAAACCCGAATTAAAAATGAAAGCCCCTCAGCCCGCGCAGCCTGAAGCGGAGCAACTGAAAATGCTGTCGGTCATTATTGAAGAAATCAACACAATTTACGGGAGCAAGGGTGATACGAACGTCAGGACAAAAGCTGCGATGCAGATACGGGATATTCTCCTCCGTGACTCTCGGCTAAAGGCGAGTGCGAAGAATAATCCTTTCGAGGACTTTAAATTCACCTATAGGGACAGTGTATCCGATGCGCTGGTTGCAGGATATGATGAAAATGTCGATTTTTATACCTTGCTCCTTGGCAATGAGGAATTACGAGATAAAATTACCGACGTGTTTATGGAGGAAGTCTACAAAACGCTGAGAGAAAGTAAGTGAATGGACTGCTTCGGCTGTCCTATCTCTCTTAAAAAGAACTACGTGCCAAGGAGACAGGACGTATGGAGTATGTTTATGAAAAAAAAACACTTGTCCCTATAAACATAAACAGGGATAACTACGATGAAGTTGCGGCCGATTTTTTGACCCATTATGGTTGTGCTCAATATCTCACAACGCCGATGGCAGTGCCAATATTTGATATCGCCCGAAAGCGGATGTTTCTAACGGTATATACAAACCAACAGCTTTCTGATAACGGTGATATTTTAGGAACTATCGCTTTCTTCGATGGTGAGGTGGATGTTTACGATCCCGGTACAAAAAGTTATATCGGGTTCTCTGTGAAAAAAGGTACTGTCCTGGTTGATTGTACCATTGACAACGAAGGTAGGGGCAATAACACAATGGCACACGAGTGTGTCCATTGGCATATACACAGAAATTATTTTAACAATCTCCGTAGAAAAGCGGCTGACTCCGACATTGCATTTCGCTGTCCAACCAGAATCTCTGACGGTGACGATGCTACTCGTGATGAAGAGAGAATGGAAAAACAGGCACGTGGTATCGCCCCGAGAATCTTAATGCCAAAGAAATCGACTCAGATAAAACTGCAAGAACTTTTTGCTTCCCATTCTATTCCCAAGGACGGGAAGCACAGAATCGCCGTACTTACCGAGATAGTTGACGAATTGGCTGAGTTTTATCATGTTTCCAAAGTATCGGCAAAATACCGTATGGTCGATTTGGGCTTTATGAGCCGAGAGGATGCCGAGATAATTTACAACTTCAATACGGCTCCCTGCATTGTGGATTTTTCAGAACATCCGCTAACCGTGAAGACGAGTAGCCGTCCGCTAACGCGGCATATCTCTATTGAACAGGCTTTTTACGAATTTAGTAGAAACGACGCTTTCAGAGAAATACTGCAAAGCGGTATGTTCCGTTATGTGGATAATGCGTTTGTTATAAACGATCCAAAGTACATAAGAAGAGACAATGACGGGACTTTCAAGTTAACACCCTATGCTGTGAAGAATCCGCAGGAGTGTACGCTTTTATTTGAGTATACTGTTTCGGTTACTGGCGATCATGAAAAGCTTCCAGCAAGCATGATTGGCTTTCTTACGCGAGTCGAAACGGAGTATAAGAAACTACCACGCTATTACCCAAACGTACAGAATGACACAGTTTACGATACTGCAAAGGCAAGAGAACAAGCGCAACAGAAAGCATTCGAGAACGTCCGTGAGGAATTCGGGCGGTTTATGGCTTCAAAACAAGCCATAAATCCAGCAACAACTTTTTGGGATCGGGTGGAACAGATTCGAGAGGCAAAGGGTTTCAGCAAAAATAAGTTCAAAGCTCTTTCGGGTATGGACGATCAGACAGTTAGCCGTTTGGGTAAAGGCGGAAAAGTCACTATGCGAAATGGGATAGCTGCTTGCTTTGGCTTGGATCTGGATGTTTCAGAGGCAAAGGAGCTTTTGGCTCTCGCACAACTTGCACTTGGAAAAGATAAGGAGAGCCTCGCATATGAGTACGTTCTTTCGATGTTTCAAGGTTGCTCCCTTGATGAGAGAAATGATGTATTACAGGCACTTGGTGTTGAAATAATAGGCGTTCGCTCGAAGGATAAATAGCTATTACAAAACGGATGCCGCTCGTTTATGTGCGGTTCTCGAAAATATGAGTCAATAACCAACAGTATGGGAGGGTAACAATCATGGACAACGCATACCAATGGGTGCCGTTTTACGAGGCGCTCGCGGACAAGTTGCTTACATACAGCGACAAGCGAAACGACCTATTTGCGCTTATGAAGAAGGTTTCGTCAGAACAGCCGCTGATGAAATATCTCCATTTTGAGCGGGAGGACTGGTGGGAACCACGGCATCACCAGATTGACCCCTTCTCCGTGATTGGCGTAATGAATCGTGGGACAAAGGACGCAAATCGTACCGTATTGGCAAAGGTGCTCGCTGATGCATTCGATGTTAAGCTTCCTGCTCCCACACAATTTGCAGGTATTCCCGTTCTTGATAACAGAAAGTCTTTCTTCGCTGGCGTGGACGAGATTTGGGATTTATTTGTGCATGCTATGAACGCTGCCGAGACCAAGGACTTCACTGACGAATTCAAGTCAGCGTTTGAAAAGGCTATTGCCGTCAGCGGCAATGGACTCGCCTATATCACGATGGGACTATACTGGATTCGCCCCAATATCTATATGCCGCTCGACGGCAATTCCCGTGCGTATGTTTCGGCAAAGTATGGTGTAGATACACCGAGCGGTTACTGCACTGGAAATGAATATGTAGAATTCCTTGACGCTCTTAAATCAAAGGTGTCTGAACAAACTCCCGGCCTTACACTCCCCGAGATTTCGCATACCGCATGGACAGAGAAGGATTCCGGTGGGGCCAGCAGCACAGATACGACGGTTTCAATCGCCGATGAACAGCAACAGCAGGCTGCATTCAAACAATGCGGCGATTACAGAATGGCAAAAAACATCATTCTTTATGGAACGCCTGGTACAGGAAAGACCTATAGTTCAGTCCAGTATGCTGTTGCTATCATTGAGGAAAAGCCCCTCAATGTCATTAAAGCTGAAGATTATAACACGGTATTTGCCCGATACCTAAAGTATAAAGAGGACGGGCTTATTGCTTTTACAACGTTTCATCAGTCGTTCGGCTACGAAGAATTCATTGAGGGTATTCGCCCCGTGGTTTCATCAGAGGATAAAGCCGAGTCAGGGCGTGACATTGAGTACGAGGTTCATGATGGGATTTTCAAGGCATTTTGCGACAAGGCAGGAACGCCAATCGGAGGCAGTGCAAGCGCTGATTTGGGTATTGGAAAGAACCCAAGTGTCTGGAAAGTTTCGCTCGAAGGAACAGGCGATAACCCTACTCGAACCGAGTGCATGGAAAACAACCACATTCGCATCGGATGGGATGGATATGGTGAAACCATATCGGATGCCACTGACTACAGCAGGGACGGCGGGAGTACCGTTCTCAACGCATTTTATAATAAAATGCAGATAGGCGATATCGTTATGTCCTGCTATTCAAGCAAGACGATAGACGCGATTGGTGTTGTAACGGGAGAGCCGGAGTGGCACGATGAATACCCGCATTATAAGCGTCTGCGCAAGGTGAAATGGCTTGTGAAGGGAATTAATGAGGATATCATTGATTTTAATGCTGGAAAATCCATGACGCTTTCGTCGGTGTACAAGCTTTCGGTTTCAGTATCTGACGCGCTTCAGATACTCAGAAAGGTCAATCCGGCCTTGTTTACGCAAAAGGTCACGATTCCTAACCGCGTCTTTATCATCGACGAGATAAACCGTGGCAATATCTCTAAGATTTTCGGAGAGCTGATAACGCTCATCGAACCCGAAAAGAGAATTGGGGCAAAAGAACAATTGCGCGCCACACTGCCGTATTCGGGACAGAACTTCGGTGTACCGGATAATGTCTACATTATCGGCACAATGAACACCGCAGACCGTTCAATTGCACTTCTTGACACCGCACTGCGCCGCAGATTCAGCTTTGTGGAGATGCAGCCGGATGTCACAGTATTGAATGATATCATTGTTGACGGTATTGACATCGCCGCAATGCTCGACACGCTGAATAAGCGAATCACTGTATTGCTTGACCGCGAACACACCATCGGGCATTCCTATCTGCTTCCATTGAAAGCAAACCCTACTCTGGAGATGCTTGCGGACATTTTTAAGAGCAAAATCATCCCGCTTTTACAGGAATACTTCTACGATGATTACGAAAAGATTCAGCTTGTACTGGGTGACAGCCAGAAGCCGGACGACAGCACCCGCTTTATCGTGAAAAAGGCCAATACCGTGAAGTTGTTTGGAAACGCTGACATAGACTTTCCTGAGTATTATGAGGTAAACAGCGCGGCATTTGAGGAGGTTGACGCCTATGCGTTCCTCTGACAAGACATATACCATAACCGAATATGGCGGCTTTACACGGGGAGTATCAATTTATGGCTTTCAGGGCTTGCCGGAGAAAACGTTCGATGCACTCGAGTCGTTTATCCTTGCCAACACGTCCGGCACGGATACGGAGACAATTGAACTTCTTTCCCTTTCTGCCCGCCGCGGCATCGGCAAGATTATCACTGCACGAAACTATGTGGGATTGATAACCATGGCTGACGGCACGGTCATTGAGATTCTGCCGAAGATAGCGGGCGGAGATATTTCCGTAGGCGATACCAAGCGGATTTTCCTTGAGATGCTGAAAACGTTGAAGGATGTGACATTCAAGGACTTCAACGTGTCGCACCTGCACACCGACCGGTTAAGCCTGCTTGAAATTTTTATTAAGATGTTCCTCGACGAAGTTGCCGTCTTAACAAAGCAAGGGCTAAAAGCGGCATATATGCCCGTCGATGCTAATGAGCGCTTTTACAAGGGAAAACTGCTGGCTTCCCAGAACATCAAATGCAATCTGATGAGCCGTGAACGGTTCTTTGTTCGTTACGATGATTTTAGCATTAACCGTGCCGAAAACAGGCTGATAAAGGCCACGCTGCATTTCCTGCTGAAGAAAACCGCTGATGCCCGCAACCGCCAAAATGCCATCCGACTGCTAACCTTTTTTGAAGGGGTGGATGATTCCGCAAACTATGACGCGGATTTCTCAAAGTGCATCAGTGATCGCAGTATGAGTCATTACGATAAGGCAATCTCGTGGTGTCGCGTTTTCCTGCGAGGAAACAGCTTTACGGCATTTTCCGGAAACGAAGTGGCACTTGCGCTCTTGTTTCCGATGGAAAAAGTATTCGAAAGCTTTGTTGCGGCGAAGTTCCGAAAGCACATCAGACCCGAGGTTAATCTGCGGACGCAGGATACGCGCTACAGCCTGTTCGACAGCCCGACCCGCGCCTTTGCACTCCGCCCTGATCTGGTATTGGAGTTCGGCGAAAAAACAGTCGTGTTGGATACTAAGTGGAAGCTGCTGTCCGACAATGCCCGAAACAGTGGAATTTCGCAATCCGATATGTATCAGATGTACGCCTACAGCAAAAAGTACCAGGCAAGCAATATCGTATTGCTGTATCCCTACTCTGATGCCGTGAGCCGAACTGACATCAGATATGCTTCCGATGATCATGTTAAAGTCCAGGTTTCTTTTGTGAATCTTAGAAACGCAGACAGCAGTATCGCCAGGCTGTTAGCGGAGGTATGCTGAAATACGCTTTATGGACAATCCAGGACAAAGCGGCAGATTTGGAGCAATTGCGATTTATCGAAACCTAAACGCAAATCGTTGAAAGGAGAGCAATGATGCCTGAGAATGCTTCGTCAGTAAATGTTGAGAAACTTTTCAGTACCGCTTGTGAATTGCCGTACTGCAAAATTGACCGTGAAGAGTTTTTGACAAAAGAACTGAAAAACAGGGTTAGTCCGTTACAGCTTGCGGATGCATTGGAAAACGGGACGATTAATGCAAAAATACCCATAAACATTCTTGATGATATTGCAAGGGGCGCAATAGCACTTGAAACATCGAAAGTTACGTTAATATCCACCGCTAATATCCACCGCTGCCGGAATTCCGGGCGGATTTGCCATGATTGGAACCGTTCCGACAGACTTAGCGCAGTTCTATGCCCATGTTTTCCGCATTGCTCAAAAGCTCGCTTATATATACGGTTCTAAAGAGATAGAGTTGAGCGACGGCACTCAAAACGTGCTAATGCTTTATCTTGGTACGATGTTCGGCGTGAGTGCTGCAAATGCGGCTTTGGCGAAACTTGCGGCTGCGAATGCTGCTAAAATCGGAGCAAAGGTCGCTGCCAAGCCTCTTACCAAATACGCTATTTTTAACATATCAAAAAAGATTTTAGCGTGGATAGGCGTGAAACTTACAAAAGATACATTTGGAAAAGCCATAACCAAGGCCATACCGGTAGTAAGCGGTGTCCTATCAGGGGGCCTTTCAGTTGCAACTTATCTTCCCATGGCAAAGAAGCTGCAGAAAGAATTGTCGAAATATGCCGCAATGTCTCCGGATGATTTGGCAGAAGCGAGCGCAGCGGCTGACGTTATTCTTGCGGATTTTACCGATATGACTGAAAAGCTCTCGGTGGAAAAAAACGATGCCGTAAGCCCTTAACATTTCTTGTATCTTTATATATTTTGCCTGTACCATTGTTACTACACAAAAAAGAGGACTGACTTATGCCATTTATCATTGTCCGTCAGGACATCACAAAAATGAAAGTTGATGCTATTGTCAATGCCGCAAATACTGAATTGCAGATGGGCGGCGGTGTTTGCGGAGCTATATTTAAAGCTGCGGGAGCAACACAGCTTCAAGCTGCCTGTGATAAGCTGGCGCCGATCAAGACGGGAGAGGCGGTCATCACACCTGGCTTTAACCTGCCGGCGAAGTATGTCATCCATGTTGCGGGGCCTGTGTTCCGTGGCGGGAAAAGTGGAGAAGAGGAACAATTACGCTCCTGCTATTTGAACAGTCTTAAACGAGCCATGGAAAACAACTGCGGGAGCATTGCTTTTCCGCTGATTTCAAGCGGTATTTACGGTTATCCGAAGGATGAAGCCTTGCGCGTTGCCACTACCGCAATTCAAGATTTTCTCCAAGAGCATGACTTGGAGATATACCTCGCTGTGTTTGACAAAGCGGCATTTGCAGTCAGCAAGAAGCTGCTGGGCGAAGTCGAAAGTTACATAGACGAATATTATGCAAAAAAGCATGAAGATAGGCAGCGCGGACGAAAACTGCTTGACATTGAATGTGAAGCACTGAATGCTCCGGCCCTTGATGAATCAAAGGCTGCTGTTCCTATCGCAGGGCTTGATGATTTAATCGATAATCTCGATGAATCCTTTTCCCAAACGCTCCTGAGATT
>DUUG01000146.1 GCA_012841675.1 Clostridiales bacterium | reverse complement strand
TAAGGCGACGACCTTTTCCTTTCCAATCTTGAAAACCTTCCCAAGGTTCTCCATTTCGATAATGGCGCGCCGGCCGGCCGCCTTTTCTTCCGCCATTTTACCACTTCCTTTCGCTCAAGGCCCACGGTTCGCATATGTCCTTTTCTCATTGTATTAGCAGTTATATGTATTTTCAATTACAGGCCAGTAACAAAGACGAATGAAAATGGAAAAAGTTCCCATATGTTCTCTAAAATATTTTTTGCAAGGCGGCTTCGTTTGCTGTTGTTTTTCCTCGTTATGAGTTTTTTTATCTTTTTTCCTGTCGAAAGTGTTGTTTTTCCGTCAAACTCTTTTTCTTTACAATTTTTCGGAGGGAATATATACTGATAACACAAATTTAATTACGAGGTGATTTCATGTCGGGCTTCTTCTCTTCGGCAGTTCGCACGGCCCGGCCCTTAGCAACTGCACGGCAGCAAGTATCGGAAAATCCGATGGATTCCAAGGATAAAATTCATCATATTGCCGTATCTGAAATATCCCCCGACCCGGCTCAGGTTCGGAAGATTTTTAATATGGACGAGCTAAGGGCGCTTTCTACCAGCATTGCGGAATTTGGCATTCTTTCTCCTTTGCTCGTTCGGCGCGTGGAAAAAGGCTACCAGTTGATTGCCGGCGAACGCCGACTGCGCGCTGCTATTATGGCAGGATTCACCCATGTTCCCTGTATCATCAACCGGGCAGACGAGGAAAAATCGGCGTATATGGCCTTGGTGGAAAACCTACAAAGGCAGGATCTCGACTTTTTCGAAGAGGCTGCCGGTCTGGCGCGGCTTATTTCCCTGTACGGCGCCACACAGGAAGAAGCGGCCCGCCGCATTGGCAAAAGTCAGTCGGCGGTGGCCAACAAGCTTCGGCTTTTGCGGCTGGATCGGGCCTGTATGGAGCGCATCCGCGAGGCCGGCCTGTCGGAACGCCACGCTCGGGCTCTCCTGCGGCTGGATTCTCATGCCGTTCCGCATGCCCTTGATCATATTATCCGCTATAACCTTTCCGTTGTGGAAACGGAGCGCTACATAAACGGCCTAACCAAGCCCTCGCAGGGGCGAAAAGTCACGTTCCGTCACACATTGTTCCGGGATGTGCGATTGTTTATCAATACGGTAACAAACGCCTTAGACACCGTCCGCCAGGGCGGTATCGACGCGGAAATGAAGCAGGAAGAGGAAAACGGCCGCATTGTTTTGACAATCACCCTACCCAAAACGTAACACGCAAAGTGCAAATCCAATCCCCCCTTTACAGGGCTTGTTGTCTGCTGAGCAGACGGCAAGTCCTCATTTTTCCGCAAACAAAAACCCCTGCCGCAGAACCGGCAGGGGTTACATTATAAAATTGCTTCCTTTGTCTTTCGGCTTTCGGCCAAAAGCTCTTCCAGCTTCAGCCGGTCACCTTGGGCGATGGCTTTCCGCAAGGCAACCAGATTGTCAATCAGATGGTCCATTTGGGAAATTAAGCATTCCCGATTGTGAAGAAACAGCTCCGTCCACATATGTTCGTTCAGTCTTGCCACACGGGTCATATCCTTAAAGCTTCCGGCGGAAAACCCTGGCGTTTCCAAGGCAAGGGGCGAGCAGACATACGCCGCCGAAACCACATGGGCCAGCTGGGACGTATAGGCAATCATCTCATCGTGGTGATAGGGAGTGGCATACGTAATACGCCCAAAGCCGACGGAAAGAAAAAATTCCTCCAATAAGGCAAGGGTTTCTTTGGGCGTATCGTCAAAGGGCGTTAAAATCATGCTTGCCTTTTCAAAAAGCTTCACGCTGGCTCCTGCATAGCCCCAAACTTCGCGCCCGGCCATGGGGTGCCCGCCGACAAAGGTCGCCCTTCCCTTTGTAAAAATCTTTCTGGCGGCCTGGCAAACGCTTTGCTTCACGCCGCACAAATCCACCACCACGCAGGAGCTTGCAAAACTAGGCCCAAAATTCTCCAAAAAGGATATAGCCGCTGAAGGGTACAAGGCTATAAGCACCAAATCAAAATCGCCGTCTTTTTCCCAAGCTTGGGCAATGGCTCCATCTGCCAGCGCTTTTTGCTGGGTTTCTGTGTCGATATCGTATCCGTAGACCAGATGAGGCGTTTTTTCAGAGATTGCCGCCGCCATAGAGCCGCCAATAAGCCCTAGTCCCGCTACAAGCACCTTCTTTTGTTTCATATGCGCCCCCTATGTCATCTTTTTGCCCATCAGCTCGGCAAGGGGACGCAACTGCTGCATCATCTCTGCAAACTGTTCCGGGCGAAGGGATTGCGCCCCGTCGGAAAGGGCCTTTTCGGGCTGATTATGCACTTCAATGAGCAATCCGTCAGCGCCGACAGCCACAGCGGCCTTCGCCAGCGACGGAACCATCCAAGCAACACCGCAGGCATGGCTCGGATCGACCACTACGGGCAGGTGCGACCGGGCTTTTAAAAACGGAACCGCGGAAAGGTCTAACGTATTGCGCGTCGCCGTTTCGTAGGTCCGTATGCCACGCTCGCACAAAATCACGTGGCGGTTGCCGCCGGCCACAATGTATTCCGCGCTCATCAAAAGCTCTTCCAAGGTGTTGGCAAGCCCTCTTTTTAGTAAAATCGGCTTTTTGAGATGCCCAAGCTCTCTTAAAAGCTCGAAGTTCTGCATATTCCGCGCCCCGACCTGAATCAAATCCACATCCTCAAACAGCGGAATATGCTCAATATTCATAATTTCCGTTACAATAGGAAGCCCTGTAGCGGCCCGAGCTTTGATTAACAGCTCAATTCCCTCGGCACGAAGGCCTTGAAAGGCGTAGGGGGACGTGCGCGGCTTAAAAGCTCCGCCTCTCAGCATGGTCGCGCCGGAGGCTTTGACCGCTTTTGCCACCTGGATAATCTGCTCCTCGCTCTCCACCGAACACGGCCCCGCAATCACCGCCAGGCTTCCCTCGCCTACCGATGTTCCGCCAATGGAAATATGTGTATCTTCCGGATGGATTTTCCGGTTGGTACTTTTATACGGCTCGGACACGCGTTTGACATCCTCGACAATGGAAATGGAACGGACGTGGTTTTCATCCAGCTTGGTAGTATCCCCTACCAGCCCCACAATGGTAGTACCTGCCCCTTCGGAAAGATGCGGCTTAAGCCCCATATCGTAAACCCACTGCAAAAACGTATCAAGCTGCGCTTTTGTGGCAGTTTGCTTTACAATTACAACCATAAAACGAACCTCCTTTTTTATATGCCGGAATATAAAAAGCCTGTGCTCCTAAGAAGCACAGGCACTTTTCTCAGTGTAATAGAGAGTAGGCTTTTTGCTTTCAGGAGGTTTTTGGGCATGCAAAATAAACCACGCCGTAATAATAGCGCAGCTGGCTATAAACCTTGACCATGCCGGAAAAACGCATCCTGTAGGCTTCCTTTCCATAAATAAATTTATATTATTGTATACTGATTCTTCCATGGTGTCAAGCAAATTATAAAATTTGCCTGACGAGCTTAGCCTGCCTGAATATACTCCGCGGCCATTTGGGCTGCCATTTCCACATATTCCGTCAATGTATATTGCCCAATACCGGCAACGGTCATATGACACCGGTTGACAGGCACCAAAATTTTCTGCGCCGGGCTCCTTCCAACGGCCACTGCCATGGAGGGCGTTATCTCCCCTAGTAAAGAGTCCGCCATCAGGATTCCTACCGGGCCAACGATTAAATCCGCATCGGCACAATTGACCAACACGGGATTTTCCCCGGTGGCTCCCTGATCTGCCCCCGCCTTGAGCATCGCCGAAGTGGCAATGCTGTTGGTTCCCAGTGCAATCAACTCTTGGGCAGGGCAGCGGCGTTTAATCTGTTCTACCAGCATCTTTCCAATTTTGCCGCCCTGCCCGTCCATAATTAGCACTTTTTTCGGACGTTCCATGCGCTCCCGCCTCTCCGCTTTGCTGTAATTAGCATAGCATAAAAAGGTGGTCTTTGGCAAGTGGGCTTGTCCTTACTGATCCTGCCAATAAAGCATCGTAAGCCGGTTGCTAAACCGGGTTTGATCCATATAGTTGACTCTTGCACTCCTTGGACTTCTACGGGCTCGATCCTGCCTTCGTCTTGCTAAGGAAAGCTGACTCCAAAAGTACACTTCTTTCAAGGTGCGGATTCCGCTTCGTTTTCTGTGCGTGTTCATTTTTCTTCTCCTTTATGTTAATAATGGTTTTCCCTGTTTTGGGGGTGCCTGTCCATTGTATGAAAATGGGGGTGTCACAAGCTGTCGAATGCGGTCGGGAAAGAAAATTCTTTGATAAAATCTATGGTATTTTATTTTTTTAACACTTATTTTGCAGTGTGTTTACCAATACGTGACAAATCGGCAAAGGTTTCGCGGTTGCGCCGGCTCTAAAAATGTCTTATAATATAAAAAAGCGTTATGAATAACGGCAAACAGAGGAGAACTCATATGACCCAGAAAAAACTTAGGCGGATTGGCGTCTTAACCAGCGGCGGCGACGCACCGGGCATGAACGCCGCCATACGCTCCGTTGTCCGCACCTGTATCCAACACGGCATTGTCCCCATTGGCATATACAGAGGCTATAATGGACTCATCCATTCCAACGTTGTTGAGCTGAACGCCCGGTCAGTCAACGGCATTACCTCCCGCGGCGGCACCATGCTCTACACGGCGCGCTGCGAAGAATTCCGCACCAAAGAAGGCGTGGAAAGGGCGGCCAAGACGTGCCGCTATTTGGGCATTGACGGTCTGGTTGTCATCGGCGGCGACGGTACCTTCCGCGGTGCCAGAGATTTGTCAGCCGAGGGCATCAACACCGTCGGCATTCCCGGCACCATTGACAATGACATTGCCTGTACGGACTATTCCATCGGTTTCGATACGGCCGCCAACACGGCCATTGAGGCCATTGACAAGCTGACCGACACCATGCAGTCCCACGAGCGCATTTCTGTCGTTGAGCTTATGGGGCGGAACGCCGGGCATCTGGCCCTATATGTGGGACTGGCTGTGGGTGCAACGGCCATCTTAGTGCCGGAACACCCCTTCGATATGGAAGCCGACATTGTGGAAAAAATCCGCGAAGGCCACTACAACAACAAGCGCCATTTCATTGTCATTGTTGCCGAGGGCGTCGGCCATACCACCGAGATTGCCCAGCGCATTAAAGAACTGACGGGCATCGAAACTCGTGTTACGATTATGGGACATATTCAGCGCGGCGGAAGCCCCAGCGCCCGGGACCGCGTCATGGCCAGCCGCATGGGGCATTACGCCGTCAAAACACTGCTGGAGGGTCATACCAACCAGGTGGTAGTCTACCGCAACGCCCTTGTGCAGCGGATCACCATCGACGAAGCTTTGCAGATGAAAAAAGACTTAGATTTTTACCTCTACGAAGTCGCACGAGACATATCTATTTAGTTTATCGAAAAACATAGCACCCCATTTGTATATCCGCGTGGAATACAAATGGGGTGCATTTTCATTTTAAGGTCATTTTTTTAGATGGGCCACAATAAAACCTACACACCAAGCAAAAAAGGAAACAATCATACAGATCCACATACCGGGACTGCTGTCCCGAATGGCCATGGCAATTGCCATCAGGCTGGAAAGAATGGCAAGCACCCAAAAGGGCTTTTCTGTTTTGCTTTTGACAGCCGCAATGTAAACAACCGCCCCGGCAACTAAGAACGATGCCAACCCCATCAGCATGAAAAGACCTAAGTTAAGTATCATTACAATACCCATTGTACGCCCTTCTTTCTCAAAAGTAACGCGATTTTGCGTCCTGTTGTAAACCGTTGCACTTTGTATAGTGCGTACTGCTGCGATGCTATGGCCGCATGGATATAATGATGCCTATGCACCAAGCAACAAGGGCGGTCATGATGCTTATCCACATACCAGTTTGGTCATCCACATTGGCGAATGCAATGGCAACAAGGCATGACATGATGGCAAGCACCCAAAACGGCCTTGATGTCTTGCTTTTGACGGCGGCCCAGACGGCCATAAAACGAATATCGCTCCTATTAAAACAATAAAGCTCATTGCATTTTCCCCTTAAAATTTTGTCACAAGGCGCAAAACAACTCATGTAAGTGACATACTCTACTTATTTTCAAACTTTTCCCGCATTTCCTTCGGGTCAAAGCGGTACACTTTGTCGCAGAACTGGCAGGAAACCTCAATCAGCGACATTTCCTTTTCCATTTTGTGCAACTCCTCCATGCCAAGGCTTAAAATGGCATTTTCCACCCGTCCTTCTGAGCAGCGGCAGGCATAGCCCGTTTCACGCACCTGCACCACCGAGCCAAAATTGCTTTTCAGCGCCATGGCGGCAATATGCTCTGCCTTCATGCCGCCGTCTAACATGGAAGTTACGGAAGGCAGCGCAGCCACATCGGCTTCCACCCGAGAGATAACCGATTCATCCGCACCGGGCATGAGTGCCAGGATAAATCCCCCCG
>DUUG01000145.1 GCA_012841675.1 Clostridiales bacterium | reverse complement strand
GCGTTGGTTTGCCTTGAGGTTTTTCAATGTAGCCACCGAGAACTTCTTCAAAACGTTTTTGGCCGAGTAGAGAAGTCATGGCGGTGATACCCAGGACTTTGCGTTCGTAGGGGTCAAATCCAGCCGCGCTGACTGCATCAGCCACCGCAGCCTCGTCAGTGTATCTGCGGTTGGAGCGGCCTTCGACCAGTTTCCACCCGTTCCACTGCTTACCTCCGAGGGCAGTCTGCAGGGCGTAGTTCTTGATGTCGTTGGCCCATGAAATTAGACTGTCGATTTTCCCAAGGATATCTTCAACCTCATCGTCCTCCACCAGAGGGGGAAGCTTGAAGTCATATCGTGCGAGTTCCAGATTACGTTCGGCTCTAGCACGGCACTCGTGCTTCACTTTGCAGAACTGGCACCATTCGCCGCAGTTGAATTCTCCGTCCCCAGCGTGAGCGAGTTCGGCAGTTGGCTTCAAAACTTCCTCAGCCCATTGGTACAAGGATTCCTTGAATACCGTGTAGGAGGACACGTTATCGCGCCTGGGTTGGTAGATGGTCATGGAAACCGTATCGATGTTGTAGATACCATCGAAAATCTCCAAAGCTCCCAGTGCATACAGCTTCATTTGTGGGTTATCCTCTGCTTCTACCAGTACTCCTTGTCCGTGTTTATAATCCACGATGTGGAGTGTACCGTCCGCGATGACTAAGCAGTCGCCGGTACCGAAGCCGCCCTCAACGTACTTGGAAAAGTCGAGCCGCTGTTCTATAAGGACAACCGGGTCGGCACAGCTTTGTTTGGCCATTTCAACTAGATCGAGGATATAGGCGGCATAGCCGTTGGCGCAGTCTTCCATCTCCGCGTTGTAGAAGGAAAGGTCAGCGGTGGGGTCTTTGGCACGTATACCTAGTGCGACCTTCAGCTTGTACTCGCAGAGCATATGGGCCGACGTTCCTTCAGCGGCATATTCGCTGCTCTTGTCCTCATAACTCTCGCAGAGCCTAGCGGAAGGAGGACAGTTCAGCCACCTGTGAGAGGAGGAAGCCGAAAGGAGAGCGTGGCCCAGGCCAGCTTCTCTTGTGCCTACGGCACAATTCACCTTCTGTTTACTCATTTCCCAGCACCTCAGCTTCCGCAAGCAGTGCCGGATATTCCGCAGGATCGATTTCCGACAACTTCGCAGCGCCGTGCTTTTCCAGTAGGTCCCGAACTTTGGCGGTGTGACCGGACCGGCTCTTTTCTGCAAGAACAGCTCTGACCGCTTCAAGGCTGATTGGCTTTTCATCCGGTGCAGGGACTTCCGCTTTTGGCTGATCCGTAGTATGGGCATCACCGTTACCGCTAAACAAGTCAGCAAGCGACTCCGATATGCTGATAAGCGCTTCGCCGCAGCGCTTTAGCTCAGTAACCACAAGAGAAAGTTCACTTATCTTGCTCATCCGAGTTTCCTCCTTCCGCCCTTTTTCTGTCCTGCCGTGAAAGCATCGTAAGCTTCCGGGCAAGGCGTTTTGACACCACACTGATTGCCGTGAGGACATCCGCCAATTCCTCATCCATCTCACGGTCGCGGATTTCGGTGTCGGTTTGTTGCGCTTGTTTTTCCATTTTTGAACCTCCGTTCCGAGGGGTGCTTTTCTTCCCTCACCATCCACAGGACAGAAGTTGGAAAGTTGAGTACTTTTTTTTAGAAATTTTCTTGATGGTGATGCCCTCTGATATCCGTAGGAAACCAGAGGGCGTGATTGTAAGATCAGATAAAGTCCTTGAGACGCTCCCGCAACTGGGCGAACAGTTTTGTTTTTCGTTTATTAATAGCTTTCTGAGAAAGGCCGATATCGCTGGCAATTTCCCGCTCTGACTTGCCGACGCTGAAAAGTTCCATGATCCTGCGGTTGTCCGGATCGAGTTCATCTAAAGCGGCATAAAGCTCTTCGAGGAGCAGCTTGTCCGCAACTAGTTCGGCAATGTCAACGAACTCAGCTACCTCAAAGCCATCCTCGGTGAACTTGTCCAGCGATAGGACACTGCCTGTCCGCTGTTTGTCGCACTTGCTGCAGTCCCTGTTGCAGCGGTTGCCGTTTTCATCGCGGCAACGTTTTTCGCGATCTTTGCGTTTGTGTTCAGCCCATGCCGGGCGTTTATACGCTCGGTAGACTTCTTCTGTTACGGGGATTTGCTGTCCATCGATTTCGATGTAACGCTGAGTGGTTGGCTGTTGATTGTCATTGATTGGCATGAAAAAGCCCCTTTCTCCGGCGAAAAAAGGGCATGATTATCAGCCAAAAAACTCGCCGTTTTTTTTTAACGGGAGCCTTTTGGCTTGTCCGATTGCTGATTTTTGCTATTGAATTGTTACTTACGCTACAGCGATACCACTGAGATGTTCAGTTTGTATGGCAATTCCGGTTACGCGGTCTTATTTAATTTCGATGACCTTGTTGACTGTGCTAATATCACAGACCTGCTTATGATCAAGTGATCAAGTTTTCGACTTTGTTTATAAATGTGTTATCCTCCCTTCTATACCCACCGTCGTTTGCGTTTGCAAAGTATTAATTGACTATAACAGCAAAGTGAAATACAATATTAAAGTAAATGGAAATTCCTACATCCCACACCTGTTGACTTGATAATACCTTGGGTTCTCGAAAATTGGATTTACGTGGAATTTGAACAAAATTTATATAAAATTTTAGAACGGAGGCATCGTGATGAGCGGCGAATCCTTGTGTATTCGGACTTTCGCGGAAGTAATTCGTGGACGGATGAACAAAAAGGCCCAAATAAAAAACTTTGACACGGAAAAGAAATTGTTCCAATCCGATGCCGAAGTAAAGCGAAAGAATAATGAGATAGAACTGTCCCAAGTATATACATTCTATAAACTACTTCTCGACGCTGTTGTTTACAGAGCGTTAGGCAACGATGAAGAGGGGATACCTGACATTAGTCCGACAATGGCTACTCAACTGAAAAACGGAGAATGGGAAATCAACCAAAAGATTAAGGAAATCGCGCAGCGTAAAGAAGCTAAGGAAATAGTATCTAAATATTTTGAAGCGAATCTAATACCTAACATTCCAAGCAGTGTTCGTTCGAGCGTTCTTGATGATATTGACACTCTCGTTAGAAATTCATCAGATGTTAAAAGGAGAAAGCGGGATGCATTGAAACAGGCATACCAGCAAAGAAAGAGTGATGCCTTATATTTAGCCGAGGTCTACCTACTTGCGATCTGTAACGGGACTAATAAAAAGGACGACAACCAATCGCAGTCAACGACTACCGCTAAAAAGAAAAAAAGTGATGACCCATTCGAGAAACTAGACGCTATTGAGGCTTTAATTCGTGATCTCCCGGCACCGAAACAGATTGCCCCGCCTGAGCAGCCATTAGAAGAGGAACAACCATATATCAGAGAATTGTACGCTGCTTACGGCGATAAAGAAGGTATCATCGACTTCTGCGAGGCGCACCTGGCCCAATATGATGAGTACAACGAGGATAGAAATGAGCGCCGTATAGACTACTTTGCGGCAGATTCTGTTCGACACGGTGTGAGAGAACTATATTCGGGGAAATACGCAAGCCAGTTTGATGTTCTTAAGGACGAAACATTTGCCGGAGTCAATAATACAGCACGAAAATCTTTCCCTAATGGTTATGAAAGAATGCTTAGCGTTATGGAGCAAGCGGCGATTATTCAAGTCAATCAATATACATTAAGTCGCTCGCCGCACTGGATAAGTAACAGGATAAAAATGGGTGTATGTCATTTCTTGGTTAACGACAACAGACTAAGGTGGGTGAAACGATGAATGCTCTTTTAGGATCAGAGTTTGAGACCTCCCTTAGAATATTGATACTGTTGGAGGCGGCGCACAAAAAACCACTTAAAGAAGAGGAGATTGCTGCGCTTGACTTCATTACTGTGTACTCCTCCGATTTCGGTATAACAGACTCCAATTTGCACGGTGAAAATAAATATAGGTTTGGGGAATATGCATCACGTCGTGAATTGATAAAGTGCGCTATAAAATGGCTTGTATTGAATGGATTAATTAAGGTGTCCCAGACGGCGGAGGGTTTCGAATATACCCTTAACCAAAACGGTCTGGAATTTATGTCAAGCTTGAACAGCGAATACGCCGATGCCTATTATGAAACGGCGATGCGGGTTCTGATGAATACAAGAGATAAATCCGGTAGGGCGCTCAGTAAAATGATTAACAAGCGCACTATAGCGTCGCTTGGGGGAGAATAATGCTATGGCAGGGTTCTTCATTGAAAGGCTGGTTGTAACCGGCAGGGGAAAAAAACCGTCTACTATTGAGTTTAGTGATGGGCTGAACTTTATTGTGGGTCCGTCGAATACTGGCAAAAGCTATATCGTCGAGTGTATCGATTATCTTTTTGGGTTTGAACCGAGAAAAAACAAACCATTCCGTTTTGATCCGGGCCTCGGTTACGACAACTTCAAGCTGTTTACGCGGACTCCTAACGGAACAGTTATCTTTGAACGTAGATTAGGCGAAAATAAGATAACATTGTCCGGCACAGACCCGAATTTTGAGAATAGAGCTTATAGCATTGGACATACCGCAAAATACAATATTAACAGTGTCTGGCTCCAAATGATTGGTATAAATGAGCCACATAAGATTCTAGCAACGAAGGATGGCAAGGTGCGGCAACTTACTTGGCGTAGTATGTTGCCTATGTTCTTCATCAAACAGGAACATATCGCCCGGACATCGTCTGTCCTTATTAATCCGTCCGTTATGCCTAGTATGGCTGAAACTGCTTCGAAAGCAACAGTTCTGTTTCTAATGACCGGCATGGATGCCGACAGCAATGAGGTTGTAGAAGACAAAAAAATTCGGACTGCAAAGCGCAATGCTGTAATTGACTATATCAAAAGCACCGTAGGTAGATTTGCACAGCGTGAAGGCGAACTTCTTGAGATGCAACGCAGATTGAAGGCAAATAGCCCAGTTTTCGCAAGATACGCATTTGATGATTTTAGCACCGAGATAGATAACATTAGCCGTGAAATAGAGGAAATGCAAGGAAGAATCAATAGCAATATTGAGCAGAGTAAAAGGCTAATGAGCGAGATATATGCAAATAACGGTCGACTTACCGAGTGCGAGACGCTTGCTGACCGTTTTACGGCACTTCGTAGTCAGTACTTATCAGATATTAAGCGCCTAGAGTTTGTGGTTGACGGCAATTTAGCACACTCGCTTCTGCCTATGACTGAGCGTTGCCCGTTTTGCGACAGCGAAGTTCAGGTATCTGGTGATTCTTCGTACATAGATGCCGCGCGGGCCGAATTGCAGCACATCCGTGTCCACTTGACGGAATTAGAGAAAGCCGAACGTGATTTAGCTAAAAAACGATCATCTATTGAGTCTATTATCGAAAAGCTTGAAAATAAAAAGCGCAGTATTGATACTGGGGTTTCATTGGAATTGAAGCCGCGGTTGACCGAGCTAAAGGAAAAACTGAGTACGTACCGATATATTTTGGAACTCAACAAGGAACTGGAGGTCATTCAAAATGAAGAGCGTACATTTAACAAAGAACTAACTGAAAAAGAGACTGATCCGGCACCAGCCGAAATTAAGTATGACATAGACCGCTTCTTCGATTCCAATACCTTGCAGGCTTTTGGAGAAAAACTGATAGCCATTCTTAAAGCCTGCCATTACGAGGGTGCCGGTTCTGCCCGCTTGAATATGAACACTTTCGATTTAGAGGTGGGTGGCAGAGAAAAAGCTCTTTCTAATGGCGGTGGTTATTGCGGATTCCTTAATACCGTTCTTGCTCTCACCCTGGTCGAGTATTTGGCAGAGTATGGAGAGTATTCGCCCGGACTTCTTGTCGCCGATTCTCCGCTGAGTCAGCTTTCCGAATCCGAGTTTAAAGTAAAGTCCGATACAATGAAAGCAGGGCTTCTTGAATACCTGCTCTCAATATATAAGAATGATATAGGCAAGTCGAATGCAACTACATCTGCCACGCAGATTATCATAATCGAACAAAAAGAAAAGCTGCCTATGCTGGACTCAATTATCGGGAATGCACCGCATGTAAAAGTTATTGAATTCACGCACGATAAGAATCATGGACGTTATGGGTTTCTGGAGGATGTATTTGAGTATGAATAGACCAGCAATGCTTTGCTGCTAATTTATTAAATTAGGCTTAAATCAATCTGCCCCGGAGTAGGGTGCAAGGAGGATTCAATGAAAATTAGTTATAACAAATTATGGCACTTAATGCTTGACAAGAAAATGAATAAGGCTGACCTGAAACGAGCTACCGGAATTAGCACTGCCTCCATAGCCAAACTTGGTAGGGGAGAAAATGTCACTACAGATATACTAGTTAAGATATGCAAAGCCTTAAATTGTGAACTGAACGATATTATGGAACTGTCACGAGAAGACGAAGATGCTCAAGGGGAAGTGAGGAGACATTATGGCAGTAAAGAAAAGTGAATTATACAGTTCTCTTTGGGCGAGCTGTGATGCATTAAGAGGCGGTATGGATGCCTCACAATATAAGGACTACATACTTACATTGCTGTTTGTTAAGTACGTATCGGACAAGTTTAAAGGTGTTGCTTACGGCGATATCGACGTTCCCGAAGGCGGTAGTTTTGATGATATGCTCGCGCTGATTGGCAACAAGAACATCGGCGAGGAGATGGACAAAATTATCGCCAAACTCGCCGAAGCAAACAACCTCCGAGGAGTTATTGACAACGCTCACTTCAACGACGAGGACAAACTCGGCAAGGGCAAGGAAATGGTCGACAAACTTAGCGAGTTGCTCTGTATATTCCGTGACCAAATGCCGGACTTCAGCCGCAACCGCGCCGACGGAGACGACATCATCGGCGATGCATACGAATATCTTATGCGTAAATTTGCCACCGAGAGCGGTAAGAGCAAGGGACAGTTTTACACCCCCGCCGAAGTGTCGCGCATACTTGCAAAAGTCGTTGGAATTGAACATGCCAAAGCGGGCGAAACCACCCTGTACGATCCGGCTTGTGGTTCTGGGTCCCTACTAATTCGCGCTGCCGAAGCCGCTCCAGTCGATGTTGCCATTTATGGGCAAGAGAAGGAGATTACCACTGCCGGTCTTGCCCGCATGAACCTTGTCCTGCATAACCGAGCAACCGCCGAAATTAAAGGCGGTTACAGCACGTTCTCTGACCCGCAGTTTAAGAATCCTGACGATGATGGAAAGTTGCGTCAGTTTGATTTTGCGGTGGTCAATCCTCCGTTTTCCGATAAGAACTGGACGCACGGCTTGAAAGAGTACGGACGTTTTGATGGTTACGGCGACCGCCCACCGCAGAAGAATGGCGATTTCGCTTGGTTGCTCCACATTATCAAATCGCTGAAACGCAAAGGCAAGGCGGCGGTGATACTTCCCCACGGCGTATTGTTCCGTGGCAATGCGGAAGCAACCATACGGCAATCACTGATTGAAAAAGGTTTAATTAAAGGCATCATCGGCTTACCAGCGAACCTGTTCTACGGAACGGGCATACCCGCCTGCATTATCGTTATCGATAAGGAAAACGCCGACGAGCGGGATGGTATTATTATGATTGACGCGAGCCGCAACTTCATCAAGGATGGCAACAAGAACCGCCTGCGCGAGCGTGATGTTTATAAGATTACGACTGTGTTTAACCAGTTGGTGCAAGATCACAGTCTTGAATTCCCCAAATACGCCCGCTTTGTGCCGAATGATGAGATCAAATTTAAGAACTCATACAACTTAAACATTCCTCGTTACATAGACAGCGGCGCGGCTGAGGATTTGCAGAGCATCGACGGTCACTTACATGGCGGCATACCGAGTTCAGATGTCGACAGTCTGTCGCTCTACTGGGATGCGTTTCCGAACCTGCAAGCTGCGTTGTTTAAGCCTCTCCGCGACGGGTTTTATTCGCTTGCCGTGGACAAAGATATTATCCGCGATACTATTTACGGTGATGCGGACTTTTCCGCGTATGCAGACAAGGTGGAGAACGCCTTTGAAAATTGGAAGAAGAAAGTTGACGGCAAACTCCGCGGCATAAACGGCACAACTAAGCCCAAACTTCTAATTGTTGAGATTGCCGAGCAGATCCTGGAGGAATACGAGCCTGTTACACTTGTTGATAAGTATGATGCTTATGAGGTGCTGCTGTCCTACTGGAACGAAGTAATGTCCGACGATGTATACCTGCTTGTTCAAGATGGCTATAAAGCCGTTCGGGATATTGAGGTATTCACCAAGACGACCACCAAGAAAAAGAAGGATGGTACGGAAGAAACAAAAACCACTGAAACAGGTTGGGACGGCAAACTTGTACCGAAATCCCTTGTAATAGAAATGTTCTTTGCGGCAGAGCAAAGAGCCATTGACGATACCGAAACAATCATCGCGGCGGCTCAAGCCGAACTGGACGAGATTATCGATAACGCAGAAGACGGCTCGGCAATCAATGATGTTTTGACGGATAAAGGCAAGTTGAACAAGACTGCGCTAAAGGCACAAATTGAAGAGATACGCTCAGGCATAGTGACCGACGAAATTGCGGCCTTGCTTGCGCTGCTGAATTCTTCTCTGCCAAAAAAGAAGGAAGTCGAGGCGTTTGTCCGCGCTAATCCGCTGTGCAAGAACGCCGTGACTGATAGCGGCACGATAACCGCCGCAAGCATTAAGAAGCGTATCGCGGAAATTCGAGCGACCGCCGATGTGCCAAAACCCCACGCCGATGATTACGCGGCTTTGATTTCATTGCAAGAAAAACAAACATTGATTGATGAGCGGAGCGCGGTTCTGAAAGACCTGAAAGCTGCTCTCGATAAGAAGGCCAGAGAACAGTACGCCAAGCTCACCGACGACCAGTGCCTGGAACTGCTGCTCGAACGCAAATGGTATCGCTCGCTTGTGAGCGGTGTGTATTCGCTGTACACGGCAGTGAGCCACCGCATTGCCGAGCGGGTGACGGAACTTGCCGAACGTTATGAACGGACGATGCCGGAGCTTGAAACCGAGGTCGCTGAACTCGAGAGCAAGGTGAAATCTCATCTGGAAAGGATGGGGTTTGTATGGTAGTGCCGAATGGGTGGGCTGTAAAGCCATTATTAGAATGTTGTGATTTATTGCAAGGGTTGACATATAGCCCGAATAATATTCAACCGTATGGTTTGCTTGTGTTGCGATCGTCAAATATTCAAGATGGACGACTTGCCTTTGACGATTGCGTTTATGTCAATTGTAACGTTGACGAAAACAAATACGTCAAGCCGAATGATATTCTTATCTGTGTTAGAAACGGAAGTAGTGCGCTGATTGGTAAAAGCTGTGTAATCGATAAGGCTTACAACGCAACCTTTGGCGCATTCATGTCTGTGTTACGTGGCGATACCACAGGATATCTCGCCCATATGTTTGCGTGTGATGTTGTTCAGCAACAAATACGCAATCGAAGCAGTGCGACCATCAATCAAATAACCAAACGCGATTTTGAAGACATAAAAATCCCTATCCCTTGTGATGAAAAAGAACAACGCACCATCGCTGCCGCGCTGTCGGATGTGGACGCATACATCGCCGCGCTCGAAAAACTGATTGCCAAAAAACGCGCCATCAAGCAAGGCGCAATGCAGGAACTGCTTACTGGCAAGCGCCGCTTGCCGGGGTTTGAGGGTGAGTGGGAAAATCTGAACCTTGCGGCAAACTCAACCATTAAAGCGAGAATAGGTTGGCAGGGTTTGACAACCGAAGAGTATCTTGATGAGGGATACGCATACCTTATCACGGGCACAGACTTCGACAACGGTAGAATCGCTTGGGACGGTTGTCACTATGTTGAGAAAGGTCGCTACGACCAAGACCCTAACATTCAAGTTGATAACGGCGATGTTCTTATCACTAAGGACGGAACAATCGGCAAGGTCGCTATCGTAAAGGCACTTTCAAAGAAGGCAACGCTTAACAGCGGTGTGTTTGTGGTGCGTCCCAAAGGCAACGCTTATGATAGTGTTTACATTTACTATGTCTTGTTATCGGAGATTTTTGCCGACTTTCTTGCAAAATTGGCAGCGGGGTCAACAATCAACCACCTATACCAGAAAGATCTCGTTAAATTCGAGTTTATGATTCCACCAACAAAGGAAGAGCAAACGGCCATCGCAGAAATCCTCTCCGATATGGACGCGGAGATTGATGCGCTGACGGCGAAGCTGAACAAGGCGAAATATATCAAGCAAGGAATGATGAGCGAGCTGCTGACGGGCAGAATTCGGCTCGTAGAGCAGGAAGCACCTGCCGAACCCGTCGCTGCCCCGAAGGTTGTAGAACTGCCGAAGCAGGAAGCCAAAGGACACAATCAGCAGTTCGACGACGCCGTGATGATAGCGGGCATCGTGAATGCCCTCTACTCAGACAAGTATCCGCTCGGCAGAAAGAAAGTACAGAAGTGCCTTTATCTCCTGCGCCGCCATCAGGACGAAAGCACAGATGCGTTCAAAAAGAAAGCAGCGGGTCCCTACGCCGATGAAGTGCGCTATAAAGGAGGCGAGCCGATTGCCCGAAGCGCAAACTATATTGTCACAACGACCGCCAAGGATAAAGGCACGACTTTTGCGCGGGGCAAGAACATCTGCCAAGCCCTTGGCTATATCGAAAGCTGGGGCAAACAGGACGACATCAAATGGGTCGCCGACAAACTGAAATTTAAGAAGGTTGAGGAGTTGGAATTGCTCGCCACCGTGGATATGGCAATCTGCGACTTGGAGGAAGCGGGAACACCCGTATCGGTAGCTGCCATTAAGCACCTGATTGCCACTAATGCGGAATGGAAAGCAAAGCTAAAACGGCAGATATTCAGTGATGCCAACATCGCCCGCGCTATTCGTGAACTGCAAACGCTGCTGCAAGGAGGGAACTAATCGATGCCGAGGATTAACGAAGCCGAACGCAAAACACAAGACCGCGTACTCGCCTTGTTCCGCGACAAGGCGGCTCTTGGCTATGAGTATTACGGTGACCTGCGCCATCAAACAAACACCAATATAATGACCGACAAACTGATGGCGTGGCTCGTTTCGCCCAAAGGCGGCGGTTACAGCGCAAGCCTGGCCGCAAAGGCAATTGACGTTCTTGTCCGCGCTGCGGGCAACCTGCAGCAGGGGCTGTACAAGGCGAATCAGGACGTGTATTCGCTCCTCAAATATGGCGCGAAAGTCAAGGAGAACCCCGGTGAGCCGGAAAAGACCGTGTACTTCATCGACTGGGAACACTCCCACAACAACGAGTTTGCTATCGCCGAGGAAGTGACGATAAAGTCGGGCAGCGAACGCCGTCCCGATCTTGTTGTGTATATCAACGGTATAGCTGTCGCGGTGATTGAACTAAAAAAGTCCACAGTGTCGGTGTCGCAGGGTATACGGCAAAACATCTCCAACCAGAACGAGCATTTTAACAAGCCATTTTTCACCACTGTTCAATTTGTCATGGCCGGCAACAACGGCGAGGGCTTGCGCTACGGTACTATTGAAACACCGGAAAAGTATTACCTTGAATGGAAAAACGACACCGTTAACACAGAGGCACAGCCGCTTGACAACGTTTCACTTGATATTCTCGAAAAGTGCAAACAACTTTCCGATAAACTTGACTGGCAACTATTTAGCATGTTCCACAAGCGGCGTTTCCTCGACCTTATCCATAACTTCGTCGTGTTCGACAAGGGCATTAAAAAAGTGTGCCGTCATAACCAGTTCTTCGGCATCAAAAAGGCGCAGTTAAAACTCGGCAAGAAACAGGGCGGCATTATCTGGCACACCCAAGGCAGCGGCAAGACGCTGACGATGGTGTGGTTGTCCAAGTGGATATTGGCGAACAACCCCAATGCCCGTGTGCTAATAGTAACCGACCGTGAAGAGTTGGACGAGCAAATGGAGAAAGTCTACAAGGGTGTCGATGAGCAGGTTTACCGTACGAGTTCTTGTGCTGATCTTGTGGAGAAATTGGATAGGACCGATAAACGACTGATTTGCTCGTTGATTCATAAGTTCGGCGTACGTAACAAATCAGAAAGCAGTGAAAATCAAGCAAAAAAATCTGTTGAGCAATTCATCCGAGAATTAAAAGCCGCTCTGCCGCAAGACTTCAAGGCAAAAGGCGATTTTGTCGTTTTCGTTGACGAATGCCATAGAACGCAGAGCGGGCTACTCCACGAAGCAATGAAAGAGATACTGCCAAACGCGATATTTATCGGTTTCACGGGTACGCCCCTACTTGTAAAAGACAAGAAAACAAGCATAGAAGTTTTCTCGCCGGGGTATATCCACACCTACAAATATGACGAAGCAGTAGCCGATGGTGTTGTTCTTGATCTGCGATACGAAGCCCGCGATATTGAGCAAATAATAACCGCGCAGGACAAGATTGATGCCTACTTTGACGCTAAGACCCGGGGGCTTAATGACGCGGCAAAAGCGAAACTCAAATCCAAATGGGGCAATATGCAAAAGGTGTACAGTTCCCGCAAACGGCTTGAGGTTATTGCTGAGGACATTATTGCCGATTTTGACATTAAGAACCGGCTCGCCGACGGCAACGGCAACGCAATGCTCGTGGCGGATTCGATTTACTCCGCATGCAAGTATTACGAGATTTTCCAGTCACGCGGATTTAAACAATGCGCGATTGTTACGTCGTTTGTGCCGCTTGAAAGCAATCTTCGCACCGAAGCAGAGGATGCTGAGGAGTTCGAGAAATACGAAATCTACAAGAAGATGCTGAACGGGCAGACTGCAGAGGATTTTGAAGCTGAGGCAAAGCGGAAGTTCATCGAAGAACCGGCACAGATGAAGCTGCTTATTGTAGTTGACAAACTGTTGACGGGATTTGACGCGCCACCTTGCACATATCTCTACATTGACAAATCGATGCACGATCATGGGCTGTTCCAGGCAATTTGCCGCGTCAACCGTCTTGACGGCGAAGAAAAGGATTTCGGCTACATTGTGGACTACAAGCAGTTGTTCGGCGATTTGGCCGATGCTCTTAACAAATATACGTCAGGCGCCTTTGAAGGATATGCCGCTGAGGACATTGAGGGCTTGATTAAAGACCGCCTCGATGAAGCGAAAAAGTATCTTGACGCAACCCTTGAGGAACTTGACGACCTCTGCGGAGGAGTGCCTGCCCCACGATCCGAGATTGATTATATTCATTACTTTTGCGGTGAGAATGGTGTGGGCGGCATAGATGACGAATCTTGCTCCCGGAGCCGTGAGAAGCTGTACAAACTTGTGAACCGCCTTGTCCGCGCCTATGCTGAAATAAAGGGTGATATGGCAAATGCCGGATATACCGCTTCTGAGCAAGCAGATATTGACAAGAAAGTCACATTCTATATCGCACTGAAAGAAACCATCGGCAATGCTAGCGGCGACTTTATCGATTTGAAATCATATGAAGCAGATATGCGTCGTCTTATTGATACCTATATCAAAGCAGATGACAGCCGTAAAATTGGTGAGTTTGATGACTTTACACTGCTTGACTTTGTATTAGTTCAGGGTGAGAAACTTGGCGGCAAGGGCAAGGAGGCCGCAGCCGAGGCGATTGAGAACAATATTCGCAAAAAGGTAGTTGAGAAAATTCTCATCAACCCCAAATATTACGAGAAGATGTCGGCTATACTTGACGAACTTATCAGGGCTCGGCGTGAGGGCGCGATTGCCTACGAGAAATTATTGGAGAAGTATATTGAACTGGTCAAGAACGCCGAGAGCCCCGAAAACAATCCATATTATCCCGAAAGTATAAGGCACAGCGGAGCGCTGCGTGCGTTTTATGACAACTGTGGCAACGATGAGGCGTTGGCAATCGCCCTTGATAAGGCTGTTCGTCAAAGCAAACAGGTAGACTTTCGGCACAACGAATTTAAGGAGCGAAGAATTAAGCAAGCCTTGTTTAAGGTGCTGAATGATAAAGACGAGGTCGAGCGGGTCTACAATATCGTTGTGGAACAAGGAGAATATTAGGTGATACTGAATATTTCGGGCATACCGATTGAGGTGTGCAAAAAAAACATAAAGAACATGCACCTTTACGTCAAGCCCCCGAACGGCAATGTGACGGTATCCGCACCTCTCTCAATGAGCGACGAGGCGATAGAGCGGTTTGTGCGGACAAAGGTCAGTTGGATAAAGAAGCAGGTTAGCAAGTTCGACAATCAGTTACGCCAATCGGAACGGGAATATGTTTCCGGCGAAACGTTGTACGTTTGGGGCAAGCAATACTACGTTCAAACCCAATACGGCAATAAGAATTCGCTCGTGTTGTCCGGCGATAAGGCTGTGCTAACCGTCCGCAAGGGAAGCACCGCTCAACAGCGAGAAAACTTTGTCCGAGAATGGTATCGGGAATTGCTGAAAGCCGAGGTAGCGCGTTTACTTCCCAAGTGGGAGAAGATAACGGGCTTAAAAGCCGCAAGCTGGCAAACGAAGTATATGACCACTCGTTGGGGAACGTGTAACACCAAAACAGGGAAGATATGGCTTAACTTACAGCTTGCCAAGAAAACGCCGGAGTGCCTTGAATACATTATCCTCCATGAGCTGGTTCACCTTGTAGAAAAGAAGCACAACGAGCGATTCGTTATGCTGATGGATAAGTATATGCCGATGTGGAGAGAAGTCAAAACCACGCTGAACGGGCAGACGCTTGACTATATGGAATAGTAAGAGGTGGTAGCAATTGTCTACTGTAGCACTTTTACGAATAGATGCACAGATTTCAACTATAGACAAGGTTATTTGCCGTCATATAGACAGCCTTGGCACTTCACCAAGAGGTGTAGTTTCGCAGGACATCCTGTCTCAACTGCGTAACTTTGTTGAGCATATAATGCTGAAGTTCTACGCAAACGGTCAAGACATTGATAATAGTTATGAAAATATTTGCAAAGCTATTGATTTTGTAAAGTCTCGCGGTAATTTGAAAGTGCTGCGACGGTTTCACGATTATTTACAAATTGTAGCTTCACACTACACGCTTGACGAGGAAAACTCCGAGCGTCTGATGCTGAAATACTATGAATACCTTCTCAAAATTAAAAACCTCCTGCATGAGAGTTTTTCTCTTGATGTTCTTGGCAATCTTGACAAGTTCCCACTGAACACGGATTCAACCTTGCAGGAATATTACGAAAAAATTGCCGCTAAGATAAAACGGCACAATATACAGGGCGTTGGAAAATCCGAGAAATATTATATTCAAAAGATTAAGCCGTTCTTTATCGGACAACGGATTTACTATGAGGTGACTTTTACACCAGCCAATGATTATGCAAGCAAGTTTAATCGGGTTATTGCCTTTACAAGTTTGGAAATAACCGATAACTATGCTGTGAAGTTTGCCTTAGCCCCCGACAGCATTGAAATCCTCGGTAAGACTATGCCTATCATCGTTATCGTAGGTTGGGAAGTCGCAATTCGAGATTGCGAGTTTAAGAATTTCACACGTCTGATTAGAGGAACGCCCATTGCGACCGGATATGCCGAACAACAAGGCATCTCGCAATTTTTAACGTCAACCGGATTTAATTTGACAGAACTCGTTGATTTCCCCGATGCGGAATTTCAAAAAGTTAAGCAGCGAGCTACACAACGAGCTAAGGCAATTGTGTTCTTCAATGATTTAGAACGTTGCCGTGCGATAATAAAAGCCAATAGTGCGGGCAGTAATCTCCTACGGTATTTGCTCTACCATATGAATAACAAAGTAATTAAGAACCAGCAGCAAAGCCTTGCAAACGATAATCTATCCGGGCTTTATGTAAAAAACGGTTGTATCCCCTTCGACAGTATACCTTTTAATTTCTCGCCGATAGGACATAACCCCAGATTGGGCGATTTGTTCGCTTGTATTGATGCCACCGAACGGCAACACGAAATACTTGCACGGCTGGTTAGGAACAACACCGAAATTAAAGGACAGCTGTTTACGCCCGTAAAAGATATTGTTGGTTTTGATGATATAGCGGCACTCGTAAGAACATATAACGCTGCTCTATGGCACGGACATCATGAAAACAGCAAATTAGTGATTGAAACTGGTCACATCTTCATTAATGGCTATAAAAACGATACCCTTTTCATTATTGCTGAACTTGAAGACTTGTCAAAAAGCGGAGTTCAGAACTATTCAAACTCAGTAAGGGCGTGGTTGAGCGAACCTAACCATGGTGTTGACTGCGACGAAAAAAAAGAGGCTTTAATCCGAATGTTTGAAAACTCACGGGTGGCTTTATTGTACGGCTCGGCCGGCACTGGAAAGTCTACGTTCATAAATCACATAGCACACTTATTTGCGGATAAGAAAAAATTATTTTTAGCACAGACCAACCCCGCTGTTGATAATTTGAAACGACGCGTGACAGCTTCAAACTGCACGTTTTCAACAATTACAAAGTTTCTAAAAAGGCAGGGCATCACTACTGACTATGACTTGCTGATAATAGACGAGTGCAGTACGGTGAACAATCGTGATATGCGAGATATTATTACCAAAGCTACATACAAGCTGTTGGTTTTGGTTGGCGACTCATATCAGATAGCATCTATCCGATTTGGCAACTGGTTCAGCGTGGCTCGTGCGTTTGTTCCTGAAGCCTCGGTGTTTGAGTTAACGAAGCCTTATCGGAGCAACAACGCGGGTTTACTTACACTATGGGACAGGGTGCGTAAAATGGATGATACCCGTGTTAGCATATAAATAGTACAAGTTAAACGTGGACAGGTCCTCCTATGAAATATAAACTATGTTTAGGAGGATGAAGAAAATGGCCCGACGGTTTACAGAACAATTCAAGAAAGATGCATTAT
>DUUG01000144.1 GCA_012841675.1 Clostridiales bacterium | reverse complement strand
TTTCGTTTTCCATTTTCATAGCTTCCAGAATCAGAAGAACTTCGCCCTTCTTGACGGTCTCGCCGGCAGCGGCGACAATTCTTAAAACGGTACCGGGCATAGGAGCGTTTACTACGGTCGCGTTGTCCGGGATGGCAGCTGCGGGAGCGGCAGCGGGAGCTGCGGCAGGCTCAGCAGCAGGAGTAGCAGCGGGAGCAGGAGCGGGAGTTGCAACAGGTGCTGCGACAGGGGCGGGAGCAGCGACAGGAGCAGCGGCAAACGCAGCCGCAGAGGTTTCTTCGACTGTAACGTGATAGGCAACGCCGTTAACCGTAACTTTCAAATGTTTCATTATGTGTTTCCTCCTCAAATTTGGGTGTTATCTGCTGCCGTTCCATTTGGTTTCACGGCGGATGGATCGAATGGTAAAGCTTGCGTTGGGGTTGGTCTGCGCCAGCGTTGTATATACGGCGGCAGATATGGCGGCCACAACGGCAGGATCAACTCCGGCGGCTGCAAGTGCCTGTGGGAAAGCCACAGGGGCGGCGGATGCAACTTTCTGGCCGGAACTTGCATAGACTTTAATCAAAAGCGCCAGAAGCCCGATTAAAACCAGGCCCATGAACGCAACGGTGACAGGAACAAACCAGTCAGGCATAGATAAGCCTCCTTTAGTTATTTATCGGAATCTTCGTGGATAAAAGGCCCAGAGCATAGGTTACTACCTGGCGCGTGGCGGCAGGCTCAATAATTTCATCTACATAGCCGCGCTTGGCCGTTTCCAGCGGAGAGGCAACCTTGGCGGCGTATTCGGCAACCAGACGCTCGCGGGCTTCCAGCGGGTTGGGAGCATCCTTAAACGCATCGCTGGCAAAGAGAGATACGGCGGCTTCGGCAGACAAAGCACCAATCTCAGCCGAGGGCCAAGCAAAGACCAGATCGCTGCCCAGTCCCTTAGCGCCCAGGGCCACATAGGCAGAGCCAACGGCCTTGCCCGTAATCAGGGTAACGGTGGCAATGCCAGCATCGGCGTAAGAAGCAGCCAGCGCCGCAGCGGCAGCGACACCGCCGTTATTTTCAAAGTCTTCGGCAACGGCAAAGCCCGAGGCGTTTACAATGGTTAAAAGGGAAATGCCGAACGCATCGCAGAAGTCAACAAACTGGGCTGCTTTTTCGCAGGCTTTTCTGTCCAGCACATCGTAAGCGCCTAAAACGCCGACCGACTCCCCGTCAAACCGGGCAAAAGCGGTGAAAACAGCGGGAGCATAGTCGGGAGCAACGGCGAAATATGCGCCGTTGTCGGCAATCTGGGCCAGAACGGCCTCCGGCTTTCCGTTATCCGTTGCGGAAACGTCAATCTGCCGGTTCAGATCGTCGGTGGTAACGGCATAGTTCTTATCGCCGGCATTATTAGAAGGGAGATAAGAAAGCAAAGTCTTGGCGATTTCCGCGGCTTCTTCCTCGGAAGCGGCGGCAAAGTCTGCCAGACCGCGTTCCACGGCGGCTTTGCCGGCGGCACTTTGCTCAGGCTTTTTCAGAGTGGCGGACAAAACCGTCGGGGAATGCATAAAAACTTCCCCCTTGTCCAGGGCAATGCGGAAATCAAACTGGGAAGCAAACAGTGCGGCTGCACCGCCGCATCCGCCGGCTATAATGGCGATCTGCGGCACAACACCGGAAGCAGCACGGGCGGAAGCGATGACAGAAGCATATCCGTTCAACGCATCGACTCCCTCGGCCAAGCGAACGCCTTTGGAATCAAAAATGCCTACAATGGGTACGCCGGTTTTCAGGGCATACTCGTACAAAATGGTTATTTTTTTAGCCTGCATCTCAGACATGGCGCCGCCTAAAGCCGCGGCATCCTGCGCAAAGACACAGACGGGAGCACCGTCCACAGTTCCCCAGCCGGTTACAACTCCTTCCGCGGGGGCACCCGGCGAAGTCAGATCAAACTCGGTGGGGCGGCGGGCAACAAAAGTGCCCACTTCCAGAAAACTGCCTTCGTCTAACAAGGCGGCAATTCTGGCTCGGGCAGATGCCGTCGCGTTGGCAATGGCCTTCCGGTCATTTGCAGTCACACTCATTATCATTAAACCTCCTGTTAAAATCCTTAGCATAAAAAGAATGGGGAAATCCCATATTCCGGCTCATTTTTTTGTCCAACTCACATTTTATTATATCAGAAATGGGCGTTTAGCACAACTATTTATTTAAGGAGTTTTACCGATTTTGACAAGAAAAATCGAGATCTTTTCGGCATAGTGAAAATTGCCCTTAAAGAAAAAACATCTCTCCGCAGAAAAGCAAATGAAAATCAAAATTAGGATTGTAATTGAATAAATTTGGCAAAGCTGGTCACCATTCGTATAACGAAAACAATGCGGCAATATTAAATTGCAACATAAGAAAAAGCCGGTTTTCCGGCCGAAACAGAGGGGTAAAAACACAAGTCACAAAGGATAATGGTATGAACGCACAATACCTGTTAGCTATTGTTAATTGCCTATTTATGAGTTTTCCTGTATAATGTACAATATCATTCTTATGTTAAAGCAGGAGGTTTCCCATGCCGATTACTATCCCTGAAGGTTTGCCAGCGCGAACAGTTTTAGAACGTGAGAATATCTTTGTC
>DUUG01000143.1 GCA_012841675.1 Clostridiales bacterium | reverse complement strand
TCCATCTCCTTTCTTGCCGGAATATCGGAGAAAGCTGGCATAAAAGTTTCTCCTATGTTTTAAGCTTTATGCGCCGAACAGGAGGAGCAAAAGACCTGCCGCAACGGCGGAACCGATAACGCCTGCCACATTAGGTCCCATAGCATGCATGAGCAGATAGTTTGCGGGATTGGCTTTCTGCCCCTCGACCTGCGAAATGCGGGCCGCCATAGGCACGGCAGATACGCCGGCAGAACCAATAAGCGGGTTTACCTTGCCTTTTGTAACAAAGCACATGAACTTCGCAATGAGCAAACCGCCAACTGTGCTGAAAATAAAGGCAAACAGACCCAAGGCGATAATTTTAAGGGTTTCTAACTGCAGGAAGGTTTCGCCTACTGCCGTTGCGCCAACGGTAATGCCTAAGAACACGGTAACTATATTCATCAAAGCGTTCTGCACCGTTTCAGACAGTCGTTCCGTCACGCCAGACTCTCTCAGCAAGTTACCAAGCATGAGCATACCAATAAGCGGAGCCACAGAAGGCAAAAGCAGAATGGAAAGAATCGCTACCATAATCGGGAAGCAAATCTTCTCCGTCTTGGAAACGGTTCTCTGCTGCTGCATGGGCAATTCCCGTTCCTTTTTTGTGGTTAACAGGCGCATAATGGGCGGCTGAATCAAAGGAATCAGCGCCATATACGAGTATGCCGCAATGGAAATGGGCGCAAGAAGCGTCGGTGCAAGTTTTGAGGTTATGAAAATAGCCGTCGGCCCGTCGGCACCGCCGATAATGCCGATGGAAGAAGCTTCCTGTGGATTAAAGCCTAAAATAATCGCAAAAACAAAGGCAATCGCAATGCCAAACTGCGCTCCCGCGCCAATAATCAGGTTGCTAGGCCGCGCAAGAAGCGGGCCAAAGTCTGTCATGGCACCGACACCGAGGAAAATCAGCGACGGATAAATGCCAAGCTTGACGCCCTGATACAGATAATATAAAAGTCCTCCTGCTTGTTCCCCCTCCGGATCTCCCATAAGGCCGGCCAAAGGTAAATTGGCAAGCAGCATGCCGAAAGCAATGGGAAGCAGAAGAAGCGGTTCAAATTTCTTAGCAATGGCCAAATAAATCAATACGAGCGAAACAACGATCATAATAATGGATCGGATGTCTAGTGCCATGAAGCCCGACTCTGTCCAGAAACGGGACAGTGCATCACCAAACATAACATTTCCTCCTAAGCCGTTTTTTTCTCTTTCTTACGTTCCAGAAGTCCAATGATTAAAGAAAATATCCGTACCGCTGCCCACATTAATAGCAGAACGACAAATACAACAGTTATTGTAAACAGCGCCACAATAAGGGCTTCCATCGTTGTCAAAATCCTCAAACCCCCTTTCCAACTTAAAACAGAGAGCCCCATACAGAAGCTCTCCTCCCCAAAGCTCAAATCTTGAAACAGCATTACGCTACCAATCGGAAAACATATATTTTAATATTACCATACAGAGTAGGTTATGTCAATATTATCCACCAACTTGGTTGGTAACTTGCCATAAACTTTTTCTAAAAAAGACATAAAAAAGGGATGGTTATTTAAACCATCCCTTCTATTCTATTCTATGTAATTATCCAACTCGTCATACAACTCTTCGGGCACATACAAACGTATTGCGGTAGAACCCGGAAGTCATGGATTCAATTCTAACTTTTGCACCCGGTCGCGGCGCATGGATAAAACTGCCGTTGCCAACATAAATCCCTACGTGGCCAATAGTGCCGTTGCGGTTTGAGTCAAAGAACACTAGGTCACCGGGCATCAAATTGTTATAGGAAACGTTTGCACCGTCCAGGTATAGTCTTGTCCTCTGTTTAAAGGTAATACCATACTGCTTAAATACATACGTTACCAATCCGGAACAGTCAAAACCGGTGGACGGCGAAGATCCGCCATAAACATAGCGAATGCCAATGTACTGCTTGGACGTGCTTACAATTTTCTGCGCCGTAGAAGACGGACCGGACGTTTTTTTAGTGCTAGAGCCGGACGAACCAGTTTTGGAACCGGTATTATTTGAGGTTTTCGGCTGTTCAATCATTTTAATCGGCTCTAAATACTCGGGGTTCATAAATCCGACTACATTGCCGTATTGCACCTTATACCAACCGTCTTTGACACCGAGAACCTTCACGTTTAAGCCTTCGCTTAAGGTGCCGAGAATGATGCCTTCTGTGCTGGGAATGCTGCGGATGCGGACAAAGGAGCCGGTTACCACGGCATATCCATACTTGCCCTCTCCATTGGCACGAGGCTCTAAATATTCGGCATACATATAGCCGATATTCCCCTGGTAGCTTACTTTGTACCAGCTGTTCTCCTGTCCATGGATCAAAACCTCACAGCTTTCGGACAGCGTGGTCACCCATTGACCGCCGGTAGACGGAGTTGTGCGCACATTCACAATGCTTCCCGTTACTTTGCCGACCTTTAAGTCTGTGGTTTCTTGCGCATATGCTTTTGTCGTCATAAACAGTCCGGCTAGCAATAAGAAGCCAAACATGAGCATGAACCGTTTTTTCATTTTGTCCTCCGATTTCGGAAATTACAAACCAGTTACAATCACATTGAGAATTATACCAGTTTGTAACTGTTTTGTCAACAAGACCCGGGTAATATGAGCCAATACAAGCAAAATTATCCGTTTTGAACAAATAATCATACCCGCTTTTGGTCATATTGCTATGTTGTATTTGGGGAGTTTTCCCAAAATTACTTCTTTTTCTTTTTAGGTTCTTGTTCCGAATCGGCCTTTTCTGCTTTTACCTGCTTTGATAGTTCATGATTTTTCCGGAAAGAGAGTATCATTTGCGCCAAAGCGCCTAAGCAGAATACGACGATGACAGAGACCAGCAGGAGGATCAAGGAATCAGAAACATACGTTTTGATGGTCTCCCCCATCCCTTTATAAAAGAGAACGGGAATGAGTTTTGAAAGAAATTCCAGAACAGCATATAAAATGCAAGCAGGCAAGACATACAGCACAGAGTTGAAGTAATAATACTTCTGGGTCTTCCAATTGTAGATAAGATGCAAAACGGTCAGCATAAACGGAAGACCGAACATGAGTATCAAACGATTTATGAATACGATACCCTTTATAAACTCCAGCATGTTGTCGGAGAGAGCAGGTATCAGCATGAGCATGTGAGAGATAAACCATATGACGCTGTACAGCAAAAATAGCGTCAGTACGGGAACGAATGTCATAAAGCCCCGGGGCGCATTATCCCGCCAAATAAGCAGCACATTTTTTAGGATGTTGTTGCCGGGATATTGCTCCGCTAAGCGCTGCCCCTGCTCGGGATCAGAATCCTTATTATTTTTTGGTTGGGCAGAAAGCGCGGCTTTTTCAGCCTGCAGTTTTTGATAACGGGTATTTTTTCCTTTACGTTTAGCCATTTGTGTCCTTTCCGGTTTCCACCAAGAGCAACTGCGCCAATGCCGGGAACACATCCCGTCTCTTTAATTGCTTGCCGTCGGGCATCGCCCATTGCACGGTTTTGCCTGCGGCTGCCTTTTCTAAAAAGTCGGCAAAATCAGCCGGCATTAAAACCGCATGCTTGTTGGCTAAAGGCCAGCCGGCATCAAAGGCAAACAGCATCCCTGCCGAGGAAACACGGCCGGGAACAAGGTAATACTCCTTGTCCTTCCGCTTGTTGCAGGCAAAGGCTGCCTCTTTTTTTAACAGGCGCGAAGTAAGGTAATCCTGCCGAATTTCTCTAGGAACCAACATGCCGTACAGCTCGGCTCTGGTCAGCGTTTGCTCAAGCAGCAGCTTATTTTCGCGGGTTGCCACGGTATACCCTGCCGCAAGCAAATGCGCCGCATCGGCCGCCGAGTCTCCAACGGCATCTGCAAAGGGCGAGTCTGACGTTAGGGTATCCACCGAAACGGCTTCAAAGCCCCGGTCGTTGATCCATCCAAGCACCTTTCGCAAGGCAGATGCCGAAAAGCAAGGCGGTAGCGCTACGGTACGCCCGTTGAGCTGTGCCGGCTTTTTGAGCAGTAAGTTGTAGAGGGCTTTGGTTGCCTTCTCATCGTCCAGACGGGACAAATCGAACGCATAAGTTAACAGCTGGCTATCCAGCGCCGCAAACACGTCAAATACGGACGCCTCATCCTTTGTGGATTCCCGGCCGCCTATCGGGGTCAGGAAGGAAAGCTGCCGATTGCCGATTGCTTCCACAGAGTGCTTAAGCGCCAGATAGTCCTCATATGCGGTAATGCTATCGGCATGGGGAGTTTCGCGAAGCGAAAACACACTCCTGGCCAAAGGGCGGGCGGAATGCCCAAGGCCACTGACCGAATGTCCCGCTTTGCCAATGGCCAGGAGAAGTTCCGGCAAAGCGGCAACGCCATAGTCCTTTTGCTCTGCTGAAACAGCTCCGAAAACCGCAAACGTGACAGTAACCTTCGCTTCGGCCAAAACGGCAAGCTGGCTTTCCGTAACATCTTTTCGAGGAGCCATCGGGAAAACCAAAGCAAGCCGGGGTTTCCCTTTAATAGGATGCACCGCCTCAATCCGGCGGCAGTTGGACAAAATATGCCCTCCGTTGCGCCGACGCATTGCCTTCAGCATAAACCATCCTCCCCTATTTACTATCAATCTTCTTCCGTTACGATAATACCACTAGAATCCACCGATACTTTTAGCGCGCTAACAGGCCTGTTGGCCGCCGCAATGATTCTGGCGGCTGCCTTATCCTCAACCTCTTTCTGGATGAAGCGGCGGAGATTCCGTGCTCCGAATTTGCCGGAGAAGGATTTTTCCGCCAAGTATGCCGTCACTTCTTCGTTGAAATTAAGCTTTATGCCGCGCTCGGACAGGGCTTCCTGCATCTCTGTCAACATGAGGTTGGCAATATCCTTGAAGTTTTCCTTGGTGAGTGTGTTGAAGGTAATGATCTCGTCGATACGGTTAATAAATTCAGGGCGTAAAAAGTCCTCGAGGGCCTTCATGAGCCGCTCTCTGTTTTGCTCGTTTTGCGTGCGAC
>DUUG01000142.1 GCA_012841675.1 Clostridiales bacterium | reverse complement strand
CACAGGATTACGAGCAAGCATTTCAGCATATGGCAGCAATCATTAAACAAAATATCGGAGGTGTTGATTTCGAGAAGTTTATTGTGGAATGGTTAAAAGGGAAGGATTTGAGTATTGAAAAGTTTCTGCCTCGAATACAGGAACGTATTAAGCTCATGCAAAAACTTGCCTTGCCGGATGTAGAATACTTGCAGAACTTCGTGATACAAAATAAAGCAAAATCACTTGAGTTTTTAAAGAGTCCGAAATAACTATATAGCAAGAACTAGTTTACCTTGCGTTTGCTATCGTCATGAAATCCCCAGCAGTATATTAAAAATAACCCATGAAGGTTTGTCTTTGCCCGGCAAGTCATTAATCGGCTTGCCGGGTTGTCTTTTTGTGCTTGTGTTCCGCGGATTTCCTCGTCTTTAAGCATATGAAAATTTAATACTCATATATATAACCGTATCAGTATGAGTATAAAACAGGAGGGAACAAAATGATGCAAAACATATGGCAAAAGTTTTGCCAGATGCCGGGGATACGCAAGATAACGCGGAAAAACCTGCCCTTTGTTCTGATCGGCGCGCTATTATTGGGTGTAGGGGTATACATCGGCGCTAGTTCGGCGGTACAGGCCGTAGCGGCGAAGAAAGAGCTGCCGATCTACAGTGTGAAGCGGGATGACAAGGTCGTCGCCATCAGTTTCGATGCTGCATGGGGGGACGAGGACACGGCCGATATCATCAAAGCGCTAGCGGATTACAACGTAAAAACCACCTTCTTTGTGGTGGGAAACTGGGTGGATAAGTATCCTCATCAGGTCAAGGCGCTGCATGAAGCAGGGCACGAGATTATGAACCATTCCGACACCCACCCGCACATGACAAAGCTGAGCCTTGACGAAATGCGGCGGGAAATTAACCGATGCAACGACAAAATCGAGGCCATAACCGGTGTTCGCCCCAATCTGTTCCGTCCGCCTTACGGAGACTATAACAACGCGGTGATCCAGGCCATGCATGACATGGGCATGTACACCATCCAGTGGGATGTGGACAGTCTTGACTGGAAGGATTTAACAGAAGAACAAATCGTTGCGCGTGTGGTTCCCAAAGTTACGCCGGGGTCGATTGTTCTGTTCCACAATGGGGCCAAGCACACGGCCAAGGCTCTGCCTATGATACTGGATGGGCTGCAAAAGGCAGGGTATACCATCGTAAAAGTGTCGGAAATTATCTACTATGACAACTATACCATTGACCATACCGGCCGGCAGATACCGACCACGTCCATTAACTGATTTTCTTGACCTCGTTTTAGAAAACTGTATCAAAGCTTCTTATTTCCGCTTCTTGTTTTCCATTGGAATTCGGGCAAATTTGCCTTCAAATACCCGGGTTTATAACACAAAAAGAGGTGGTCAATTTGAAAAGACAGGTTAAATTGGTATCGCTACTGCTTATTGGTCTGATGGCACTTACGCTGTTGGCCGGATGCGGCGGTGGTGACAAAGAGCCGGCGGGGCCTGTGAAAACCTTTGACGGGCGCAAGTTTTCCATCGCGCATTCCCGGTATTTTCCTCGGAAAAATGAGGACGGAACGTTTATCAGCCAGCTAGATGAAGAGTGGCAGGCCGCGTACGACGATTTGGAGGCTCGCCTTGACATCAAACTTGAGCATGTATCTCTGGAAGGGGAAACTCTCGAGCTTTTGACCTCGGCAGCCATGTCCGGTATGGTTCTGGCCGATTTGATACAGGCGCACCAGAGAAACTACTGGCCGGCGGCAAAAGCAAATGCCATTCTGGCGGTGGACGGTGACGAGCTGCAGAAGGCGGGTCTGAACCCCTTTGACGAAACCCGCTGGTTTGTGCCCGCAGTAAAGGAAACGAAGCTCTTTGACAAGCACTGGGGCGTCATGGTTGCCTCCAAATATGTGGCGGTTCCTTCCGGCTATTTTGTTTGCTTCAATAAGGAACTGGTTGCTTCTGCTGGAGACTATGATCTGTACCAGTTGACCCGTGATAAAAAGTGGACTTGGGACGTTTACCTTGAGATTGCCAGAAAAGTCACAAAGGACACCACGGGCGACGGTGTTCCCGATATCTGGGGTACTGGTGCGACGGCTTGGGGAAGCGAAGCCATCTCCAATGGCGTGGACTATATTGGACAGGACGAAAACGGCAAATGGGTCTTAACTATTGGATCGCCCGCCGGTATTCGCGCGCTACAGTTCCTGTATGACATGAACTTTGGCGACGGCACCCGTTTGGATGAAAGCTCGGGCGTGTGCCGCCAGGCATTTGCGGACGGCACGATTGCCTTTAACTGGGCGCATATGGGCCACATCAACGGGCCGGGAGAAACCATTTACAACTCCCAGCACGAGTACGGCATTGTCCCCATGCCTATGGGCCCGGACGCCACCGAATACTACTCCATGAGCAGCACCAACGACGCTCTGCTGATTCAGACAACCCATGACAATCTGGAGGAT
>DUUG01000141.1 GCA_012841675.1 Clostridiales bacterium | reverse complement strand
CTTATCGATGGTTTCCGGTGTGGCACCCAGCAGCCGAACGCCGTACTTTTCCAAAAACCCGTCCTTTGCAAGCTGCATAGACAAGGTAAGCCCCGTTTGGCCGCCCAAAGTGGAAAGCAGGCTATCGGGACGCTCTTTTTGGATAATGCGCTTCAGTGTGGGCACGGTCAGCGGCTCAATATAGATTTTGTCGGCCATGACATGGTCGGTCATAATAGTGGCAGGGTTGGAATTGACCAAAACGACTTCCAATCCTTCCTCTTTTAGTGCCCGACAGGCCTGGGTTCCTGCATAATCAAACTCCGCGGCTTGGCCGATGACAATCGGCCCCGACCCGATGACCAGTACCCGCTTTATATCCCTTGTCAAAGGCATAGCTTTGCTTCCTTTCTGTAAGGCCAGTCGGCCTGCTAAATAATACCCTTTTGTAAACCCGCCGCCGGAAATTGCCAGGCGGCGAACTTGTTTTCAGAGTTAATTATACCACACCCTCCCCCGACCGAAAAGGGCTTACACTGTATATTTACAAATAAATGTAAATAAAAATTCATCCCATTTCCGTCTTTGCTTGTGAAAGTTGCAACGGCGGATACGCATTTTTTTAAGAAATGGACACATCCTTTTTCATGCTTTTTTGGTTGACTTATCATATGTTTGTTGGTATCATATATAGTATTGTAAGGTATTTATGTGAGATCCGTCCAAAAGGCGGATTTCCTTTCCGTAAGGAGGCTTTTTTGTAATGCATTGCGATAAAAAAGGAGAAAATATCACAGAATTTATATCCAAGATTGTAAGCCATTTTCCTCTGGCCGGGCGGCTAATCAAAATAATTCCCATTATTCAAGGCCATATTAACACCACATACCGCCTGATTACAGAGGATGACGAGGGAATTCCCCATTCCTATGCCCTTCAGGCAATCAACCAGTATGTGTTTAAGAATCCCGAAGAGGTTATGGAAAACATCTGTGCCGTCACGGCCCACCTGCATAAAAAGATACTTGCCGCCGGGGGAAATCCCGAGCGGGAGGCGTTAACGGTAATCTATGCCAAGGATGGTAAAAGTTTCCATATCGATGAAAGGGGCGAATACTGGCGCATTTATCATTTTATTCGCGGTGCATCCACATACGATACAGTTCAGAATGCTCGCCACCTGTATAATGCGGGGTATGCCTTCGGCCGGTTCCAAACATTGCTGGCAGACTTTCCGATCCACACGTTGAAGGATACAATTCCCGATTTTCACAATACCAAGAAGCGTATGGCCGACTTTTTTGCCGCGGTGGAAAAAGACGAGTGTGGCCGCGTCAAAGACGTTCTGCCTGAAATTGAATTTTTCCGCGAACGCGCCAATGAGGCGTCCCGTCTGGTCGATATGCAGGCTCTGGGGCTTCTGCCTCTCCGTGTAACGCATAACGATACAAAGTACAACAACATTATGATCGACGATGAAACGGGCGAAGCCTTGTGCGTCATTGACTTGGATACGGTTATGCCGGGTCTGGCGGCGTATGACTATGGCGATGCCATTCGCTTTGCCGCCTCCACTGCCGCCGAGGACGAAACCGACCTTTCCCTTGTCAATCTGGATATGCACCTGTTTGAGCAGTTTACCGCCGGTTTTGTCGGCGCAACCACCGGCTTTTTGACTAAGGCCGAAATCGAAAACCTGCCTTGGGGCGCTAGGCTTATCACCCTGGAGCTGGCCTCCCGCTTCTTGAAGGACCATTTAGAGGGAGACAAATATTTCCGAATTCACCGTGAGAATCACAATTTGGACCGTGCACGTAACCAAATGAAACTTGTTTTAGAAATGGAGAAGCATTTTGACGAGATGTGCGCCATCACGTCCAAATATATGTAGGAAACTATTATGAAAACACAAAAGCCAAAAAACAAAAATTTTCCACAAGACAAACCGGCCCGTTCCCGCCCGGCAAAGCCCCCTCGGCCGGAACGTCCGGCGCCGGAGCCGGAGGAACGGAACGAGCTGCAGATTGAAGGCCGCAACGCGGTTATGGAAGCGCTTACTTCCGGCCGCTCCATCGACCGGTTGTTTCTGCTGGAAGGCGATGACGCGCGCATTCCCCCCACTTTTGCCGCCCTTGCTAAGGAGTGCGGCGCGGTTGTCGTCCGCGTCAGCCGCCAAAAGCTGGATATGATGAGTGAAACCGGCGCCCATCAAGGAGTTATTGCCTTGGCCGCCGGTTGCGAGTATGTCTCTGTGGAGGATATGCTTTCCAACGCTTATGAAAAGGGCGAAAAGCCCCTTTTAGTCCTCTGCGACCATTTGGAGGACCCCCATAATTTGGGTGCCATTATCCGCAACGCCGAGGTGTTCGGCGCCCACGGTGTTATTATTCCCAAACGCCGCGGTGCAGGGGTCAACGCAACGGTAGTCAAAGCCTCTGCCGGGGCCGTTTGGCATATACCCATTGCAAGGGTTCCGAACCTGACCACGACTATTCACGAGCTAAAAAAGGCCGGCGTCTGGATTTTCGGCGCCGACGCCGACGGAGATACCTTGCCCGAACAAGCGGATTTTGCCGGGTCGACAGGGATTGTCATTGGCGCAGAAGGGGCCGGCTTGTCCCCCCTTGTCCGCCAGAACTGCGACTTTATCGTTTCCATCCCCATGGCCGGAAAAATCGGCTCTTTGAACGCTTCGGCGGCCGCGGCCGTTTTGCTCTATGAAGCGCTTCGCAAGAGAACCCGCTTGTAACAACGTAATCCAATTTTTCACAAAGGATGCTTGCCATGAACAAAAAGAACTCTTCCGTGCCGGCTGAAAATTCTAATACAGCCACACCTGCACCTGTCCACGGGGACGATGCTTCCCTTGAGATGGAGTTTTCCCTTGAGGACATTCTGGCCGAATTTGGCTCAAAGCCGGTGGAGCCACAACAGGCCGTATCCCCAGTAGCCCATTCGCACAAAGCTGCGCCTTCCATCTCTCCGGAAGCTCCCTCCGCTAAAAAAACAGAGACCGCTTCCTCTATTAAGGCGGACAACGTCCCGTCTACACTTCAGACTACAAAGGAAGCGGACACCGCGAAAACTGCCCCTTCCGCAAAACAGGAGGCGGACACCGCCAGAGTTACTTCCTTGCAGAAAACAGAGGAGCCTGTCAAGGACTCTTCTTTGAAAAAGGATGCTGCCCTCGGAAAGGGTTTTGAAAAAACGCCAAACGAACCGATTCCCTTCCGCGCTGCAAAGACAGCTTCGGCTGAAAGCCCCACGTCTGTTTTGATGCCGGAGGATGTTTCCGTTTCTCCCGTAGAGGATGGGCCGGTTATTGACGTTTCGGCCTTTGACGCTGTTTACGAGAGAAAGCAAAAGCGGATTCACTATCTGCGCAAGAAGCTTTTGCAGGCAGAGAGGGCCGAATCAAGAAAGCGGCGGAAAAACCCGCCTGTGGTGGCTGTGGCAGTTAAAACCGGCCCGATTCCTCTGCCGCCAGGCATAAAGGCACAGCTTATAAAAGAGCGTTTGGACAAAAGAGCCGGCCTAAAAACCAGAAGCGAAAAGCCGGTTCGAAAGCCTCGGCCTGCAATTAACCCTCTGTCTATGCTTAGAAAGCTGGATCGGAAAAAGTCCTCGCTAATTTTGCGTATGTCTTTGGTTTTGGTGCTTTGCGTTCCGCTTTTTTATCTAAGCGCCGCCGACGCTCTGTATCTGCCGTCTTTTCCCGGCAGCTCACCGGTGACCGACCCGTTTTTGCATACGGTCATTTCTCTTTCTTTGCTGGGGGCGTGTGCGTTAATCGGACTGGATATTCTGGTTTCCGGCTTCTCCCGGATGGTTATGCTTCGCCCCAATGCAGATTCCCTTGTGTTTATTTCCACGGTGGCGTCCATCGGGCACTGTGTGTCATATCTTCTGAATCCGACGCAAACACTATTTGCACCCTTTTGTCTGCTTCCGGCTTTTGGTATTTTTATGTCCCTTTTGTCCCAAAACCTCTCGTTAAAGCACAGCATTCGCTCCTTGCGGAGCTGTTATAAGCTGCAGCGGTCCCGGGTTTTGGCGCCTCTGCCGGAAGAATATGACGAGGATCAAATTTACGCTTTGGCCAACGCCAAGAGCTTCCAAGGCTTCTACCGAAGCTTTACGGAGCGGGACGCGGCGGAGACAACCATGCTTTGGTATGCGCCGATTATGGCCGTGGCCACGCTGTTTTTGGCCATTTACTGTTCCGTCGGGCTTTACGAAGAAAACGGCCCTCCGTTTTTCTGGTGCTGGTCTTTGATGACAAGCTTAACGCCTGCCCTCGGATTTTTCCTTTGCACGGCGCTTCCCTATGCGTCGGTTTCTAAGCGGCTTTTCAAAAACGGTGTTTTGTTAGGCGGCCGCAAAGCCGTTTCCCGTATGGCTTCCCGTGCTTTTGTTCTCATGACCGACGAGGAGCTGTTCCCCGGCGACGGTGTTTCTATTAACGGCTTTAAATTAATGGATCCCTCCCGCAAAGAAGAAGCACTTTCTTATTCGGCCAGCGTGCTGGATGCGGCACATACGGCTCTGGCGCGCCCCTTTATCCGTCTGGCCGCCGACGAATATGCCCCCATCCGCCCCGTTTCCCAACTGAAATTCAACGAAATGGGCGGAATTATCGCTTTGGTGGACAACAAACAGGTGATGATCGGCACCGGTTCGTTTATCCAACGGTGCGGCATCAAAATTCCGCAGGATATTAAGCTTCGCACGGCGGTATTCTGCGCCATTGACGCCGAATTGGTGGCTGTATTTGCCGTTCGGTATCAGGCTTTGCCACGAAGCGACTATGCCTTGACTTTGCTGACAGAAAACGGCTATATCCCTGTACTGGCCACGCGAGATTTTAACGTAACGGCCTCCTTCCTGCAGAGCCGGTTTGGTATTGCTTCCAGCGATGTGGTCTATCCCCCCGCCGAACTGCGGGCATCCCTGTCCGACCCGGGGCTTTCTTTGGAAGCCGATGGGATTGTCGTAACCCGAGGTGCCGGAGACAGTTTGGCGGAAGCCCTTGTGGCCTGCAACCGTTATAGAGCCGCCAGCCGGGCGGGACTTATATTCTCTCTGCTGTCCTCCCTTCTCGGCCTCGGCATGGCCGTTCTCATGTCATTTAATGTCTGGCAGGGCGCGGCCGCCCCGCTAAATTTGTTTATTTACTACGTTCTTTGGCTGGTTCCCATTCTACTTTTATCGGGCTGGTCGAATAAATTCTGATTACATAACGCAACGCTAAAGAAAGGGCGAAACGCAATGTTGCTTTCCAAGCTGTTAGGCGAGCGCTTCAAGGAAAAACCCGCAGAAGCCTCCATGATTTCCCATATTTTCCTCCTGCGAGGAGGCTATGTCCGTCAGGTGGCCACCGGAATCTACTCGCTTTTGCCGCCGGCTAAAAGGATTGTCGCCAAAATCGAGCAGATTATCCGGGAGGAAATGGACAACATCGACGGGCAGGAGGTTCTCTTTCCCGTGGTAATGCCCGCCGAGCTTTGGCAGGAATCGGGCCGGTATGAAAGCGTGGGAAGCGAGCTTTTGCGCATGAAGGATCGCAACGGTCACAGCCTCCTTCTCGGTATGACCCACGAAGAGGCTTCCGTGCACATGGCAAGAACCGAGGCCACCTCTTACACCAAATTTCCCTTCATGATCTACCAGATCCAAACCAAATTCCGGGATGAACCTAGGGCAAGAGGCGGTTTGATCCGTGTCCGGGAATTTACCATGAAGGACGCCTATTCCTTCCACACAACCCAAGAGGATTTGGCGGAATATTATCAGCAGTGCCACGAGGCGTATGAGAAAATCTTCCGCCGGGCAGGCTTTTCTAACATTGTTTCCGTGGAATCGGACACGGGCATGATGGGCGGAAGCTTGGCCCATGAATTCATGCTGATTTCCGAAGGCGGCGAGGACAACTTGGTTCTTTGCCCTGCCTGCCAATACCGGGCCAACGTGGAAGTTTCCGCTGTGAAGCCGTCCCACACAGAGCGCCCCGAAGGTACACCCTCCCTGCACCACACACCCGGCATGACCACCATCGAAGACCTTTACGAGTTTTTCAAAATTGACAAATCGCAAACACTGAAGGCAGCCGTTTTTGCCGTGGAGGGGCAGGAAAAGCCCATCGTGGTTTTCCTGCGGGGCGACTACGATGTAAATGAAGCCAAGCTGCGCCGCGTGGTAGGTGCTAACGTGTTCCCCTATGCCGGCAACGAAGAGGATGACTTGTGCTTTGGCTTCATCGGCCCGCACGGCCTGGAAACCTCTGCCCGTGTTTTCTTTGACGCGTCGCTTATGGGCGAAAACGATCTGGTTTCCGGTGCCAACCAGAAGGATTATCACTACACAGGCATTAACGTCACAAAAGAGTGCCTGGGCAAAAGCTTCCCCGAGGAGTTTTATGATTTGGCCAAGGCACGTCAGGGCGATCCCTGCCCCGCCTGCGGCCACACAACGGATCTGCGCCGCGGCATCGAGATGGGCAACATTTTCCAGCTAGGCCGGAAATACACCGAGTCTATGGACATGACCTATGTGGATTCCGACGGTCAGCGACGCCATCCGATTATGGGCTGCTACGGCATCGGCGTAGGCCGAATGCTGGCCGGTGCCATTGAAGAGCACCACGACGACTACGGCCCAATCTGGCCCATTTCCATTGCCCCCTGGCAAATCCACATTTGCAGCCTTGGCGCCGGCAAATCGCCTGAGGTGGGAGAAGCCGCCCGTTCGATTTACGATAAGCTCTCCGCCCGGTACGAGGTTCTGCTGGACGACCGGGACGTAACCGCCGGCGTGGCCTTTGCCGATGCCGATTTGCTCGGTGTTCCCCTTCGCGTAATCGTCGGCAAACGGGGCTTGGATAAGGGTGAGATTGAGCTGGTTCGCCGGGATAAGTCGGTTCGCGTTATGGTTCCGCTAGAAAATTTAGAGGCGGAAATCGACGCGCAAATGAAAGCCCTGTGGGAGGAACTTGGCTCGTAATCCAAATCCGGCATATGGATGTGCAAATTCCGTTTCGTTTGTTTCACAAAAATAGTAATTTCCTCATTGCCAACCTGTCCAATTTATTATATAATAGAGTAGTAGCGTTTTTTTCTTGCATCAATTGTTAGCCTTATACTATCCACAAAGGAGAGACATTTCATGGCATATTCTATCGATAAGCTTCGTAACATTTGCCTGTTGGGGCATGGTGGGGATGGAAAAACGTCTCTGACGGAAAGTATCCTGTATGCCGCCAAGGCAATTGACCGTTTAGGTAAGGTTCCCGAAGGAAATACGGTTTCCGACTTTGATTCCGAAGAAATTAAGCGCGGCATTTCCACTTCCACCGCATTGGCTCCTGTGGAGTATAATGGGCATAAAATTAACCTGCTCGACGCGCCAGGCTTTTTCGATTTTTACGGCGAAGTGGTTCAGGCTCTGCGCGTAGTCGATACGGGTCTGATTGTTCTGGGCGCAAAAGGCCCGATTTCCGTCGGTTCGCAGAAAATGTGGCGTCTGCTTCAAGAGGAAGAAATTCCCGTTGCATTTTATGTCTCCCGGTTAGACGAAGAAAACGCCGACTTCTACAAAACCTTCGAACAGATGAAAGAACTTTTCGGCGTGGCCGTTTGTCCTCTGGTCATTCCCATTATCGAAGGCGGAAAGGCCGTTGGCGTTGTCGACATTGTTACCCAGAAGGCCTATAAAACCGAGGCGCATAAAACCACAGAGATCCCCGTTCCCGCATCCATGAATGATCTTGTCGAAGAATACCGTGCTATGCTGAGTGAAAACGTTGCCGAAACGGACGATGAGCTCATGGAAAAATACTTTGGCGGGGAAGAGTTTACCGTCGAAGAAATGATTAGCGGTATTAAGGCCGGCGTTTTGGCTCGTTCCATTGCGCCTGTATTCTGTGGTTCCGCCTATACAGGCCTGGGAACGGAAGCTTTGCTGCAAGGCATTATGGACTATTTCCCCTCTCCGGCTACCGGCCGCGGCGACACCGTGGTTTCCGCCGAAGGCGAGGAAACGGCGTATCCCATCGATCCCAATGGTCCTGCCGTTGCGTTTGTGTTTAAAACCGTTGCCGACCAGTATGGCCGCTTCTCCTTCTTCCGTGTTGCCTCCGGTACTGTTACGTCCGATAGCTCTATGGTCAACACCGCCAGCGGCGTAACCGAAAAAATCGGCCGGCTTTATATGGTTCGCGGCAAAAAGAACATCGAAGTGGATTCTATTTCCGCCGGCGACATCGGCGCCGTTGCCAAGCTGTCCGAAACCCGCACTAACGAAACTCTTTGCGCTCCGGGCAAAAATATCGTGCTGAAAAAGATGTCCTTCCCGCGCACCTGCTATATCCAGGCGATTCTCCCCAAAAACAAGGCCGCTGAAGAGAAGCTGGCTACGGCCTTGGCTCGTCTGCGGGATGAAGACCCCGTCTTTGAAAACTACCTCAACACCGAAACCCGCCAGCAGGTCATTGCCGGCTTGGGCGATATCCACTTAGACGTTCTCTGCTCCCGCATGAAAACCAAGTTTGGCGTGGAAGTGGAACTGATTACCCCTCGCGTCGCTTACCGTGAAAAAATCCGCAAGAAGGTGCAGGCGGAAGGCCGCCACAAGAAGCAATCCGGCGGTCACGGACAGTACGGTCACGTTAAGATCGAATTTGAGCCGGTGGAATCGGATGACCTCGTCTTTGAAGAGCGCATTTTCGGCGGCAGCGTTCCCAAGAACTTCCATCCTGCCGTTGAAAAGGGTCTCCGCGAAAGCATGGAAAAGGGCGTTTTGGCCGGCTATCCCGTTGTGAACTTGAAGGCCGTCCTGTATGACGGTTCCTACCATGAAGTGGACTCTAACGAGCTTTCCTTTAAGATGGCTGCTCGTCTGGCGTTTAGAAATGGTCTGCCCCAGGCCAACCCTGTTATTATGGAGCCTTACGGCACCCTGAAGGTCACCATCCCCGACGAGTTTATGGGCGATGTCATCGGCGATCTGAACAAGCGGCGCGGCCGGATTATGGGCATGAACCCCGACGGAAGCGGCATGCAGATAGTCGAGGCGGAAGTTCCCATGTCGGAAATGCACTCTTACGCCATTGACCTGCGTTCTATGACCCGCGGCTGGGGCGCCTTTGAGTTGGACTTTGTCCGCTATGAGGATGCACCGCCCGCCATCATGCAGGCTATCATCGAGGAAGCAAAAGACCGCATGAAGGAAGACGACGACGAGTAATATTTACCGTTTTAACTGTAAAAAGGGCAAGCATT
>DUUG01000140.1 GCA_012841675.1 Clostridiales bacterium | reverse complement strand
TGCCATGTGGTTTTAGTCACGAAAGGCTCAAACGGAGCAGCAGCGTATGTGAGAGACAAGGGCGCATATATAGTCCCGGGGGAAAAAATCACCGTTTGCGATACGGTCGGCGCAGGCGATGCCTTTGCCGCAGCTTTTTTGGCGCTTTGGCTTGCAACCTCTGATGCGGAAAAAGCCCTCAAAGCGGGCAATGCCGCCGGCGCGCATACCGCGTCTAAGCCCGGCGCGTTTCCTTCCTATGACCGTGCGTTTGTGGAGGCTTTGTTACCGTAACAGGCAAGAAAGCTTTTCCCATTATGACACAGCCACCTTGCCCGGCCTTTTAAGCATTTCCTTCCATGGTCGGAAATTAAGTATAATATAGGAAAAATTGACCACACTTCCTTTTGAGAACTCTTGCAAAAGGAAGTGTTTTTTTATGAAAGCCTGCATTCTGGCCGGCGGAGAAGGACGACGCCTGCGACCGCTGACCTCGTTTTTACCAAAACCCTTGGTGTCGGTGCTGGGAAAGCCGGTTTTACACCATATTGTCGAGCGATTAAAGTCTTTTGATATTACCGAAATGGCAGTAACGCTTATGTACCTGCCGGACATGGTAAAAAACGCCCTAGGCGACGGAAGCGACATGGGCGTATCCATTCACTATTTTACGGAGGAAACGCCTCTGGGGACGGCCGGCGGCGTCAAAGCCTGCCAGACCTTTTTGGAAGGCGACGATTTTCTCGTCATATCCGGCGACGGGCTTTGCGATTTTGACCTTTCGGAGGCACTTGCCTTTCATCGGCAGAAAAAAGCCGACGTGACGGTTATATTAACGCCCCAAAGCCATCCCCTGGAATACGGCTTGGTGCAGATCGAGGACGACGGGCGCATTACCCGCTTTGCCGAAAAGCCCGCTTGGGGGCAGGTTTTTTCCAATTTGGTCAATACGGGCATCTATATTATCTCCCCTCGGGTGCTGTCGGAAATTCCCACGGGGAAGTTTTTCGATTTTGCCAAGGATCTGTTTCCTAAGCTTCTTTCGGCAGGCCGCCCGGTGTACGGCGTGGAGATGAAGGGCTACTGGTGTGATATTGGAGATACGGATGCTTACCGCCGGTGCGTAGTGGATGCGCTAAACGGCTTGATATCTTTGCAAGCGGCCCTGCCGAAAAACGAAAACGGGATATATGCCAGAGAGGGAATGCCCATCCTCCCCAAAGACGTGGTTTTAACGCCGCCTTTGTATATTGCGCCGTCGGCTAAAATTATGCCGGGGGCGAAAATCGGACCCAATGTGGTGCTTGGCCCTTCCGCCTATGTGGGCGAGGAAAGTATTGTGACCGATTCGCTTGTTGAAGGGAGCATTGGCCCCCGCTGCGAAGTGGACGGCACGATTCTTTGCCCCGGCGCAACGGTGGGCGCCGGATCCGTATTGCAGGAAGGATCGGTCATCGGCAGCGGCGTTCGGCTGGGCGAGGATTGTCATGTGGCACAGGGGGTGCGCATTTTCCCCGATGTCACCGTTCCGCAGGGGACCCGCGTGCGCCACACTATTGTCAAAGGCAGCGCGCCGAAAGCCGTGTTTGAAAACAACGTCATCACCGGACGGTACGGCCATGAATTGTCCCCCGATCTTTGCGTTGCCATCGGACAAGCCTGCGCCGGTCTTATGGAAGGCGGGCCGGCGAGAGTGGCCGTAGGCGGCGGAGTAAGCGCGGACGCTACTTCCCTTGTGTATGCCTTGGCGGGAGGGCTTGCCTCGGCCGGGTGTCAGGTGTTCTTCCATGACATTCCCTTTGCGGCGGGGGCGGCGGCCCTGCCGAAGCTTGCCTCTTGCTCTCTTTCGCTTTTTGTGGAGAACGACGAGCATATCAACCTGCATATCTTTGATAAAAACGGCATTCCGCTTTCCTCCGCCGCTCAGCGAAAGCTGGAGGGGATGGTGGCACGGGGCGAGGGAAACACGGTTTCTTCTCTTTCGGTGGGAAAAATCACGATGTTTACCGGCGGCGTAGAATATTATGCCGCCATGGCCGCCTCCCAAGGCAAGGCAGGGCGAGGGCTCTCCGTGGCCGTTCACGGGGGGCATCCGGCGGCCGCCGCCTTATCCAAGGCGTTGACCGCGGCAGGGTTTACCCTTCCTTTGCAGCCGGCGCTGTCCTTTTCGGGGCTTACGATTTCGGTGGCTCGGTCGGGCTTTGCCTTTGCCATTGCCGACGGAAATGTGCGGTGTGAAGGGGCAAGGGCGCTGGCGCTGGTGCTTTTGGCAGCGTTTATGGATGAACCGGGGCTTAAAATAGCTTTGCCCTATGAAGCGCCCATGACCTTTGACGTTTTGGCCGCTCAAAACGGCGGCGAAATTTTAAGGCTGGGGCGCGACGAGGGCGCCGAGCAGCTTTACGCATCCCAGCCCTTTACCCGTGACGCAGTTTTTGGGGCGTTAAGGCTTCTTTCCTTCCTGTCGGCATCGGGAAGCAGCTTGGCAACCCTTGCGTCTATGCTTCCGCCCTTTTTTGAGCACACCGTGGAGATTCCCTGTGAAACGGATAAAAGTGCCGTTATGCGCATGCTGACCGAAAGCTGCCGCAGTATGAACTGTGAATTGGTGGGCGGGCTTCGCATCGGCGTAGACGGCGGGTATGTCCGCATTACGCCGAGTGCGTCCAAACGGGCCCTTCGCGTGGCCGCCGAGAGCTTTTCTGCAGAAGTGGCGCGGGAGCTGGCGGTGAACTTTGCCGACCGGGCTATGCGGTTTGACAAACCGACCACATTTGAAAAATATACTACAAACACACAGAACGGAACTCTCCCTCCGTCATAGGAATCCTTCTCACTTTTGACCTTTACAAACCCGTCCCAGTATGTTATACTCTAATGTAATGATTATGCCGACGGCAGAAAGGGGCGTTTGCCTCTTTCTGCCGCGGATACGGGAATTTGCCATCCGGATGGACGGGTTTGGAGGTTTTGCAGAAACCTTTTCCGGCGCAGCAAGGCCGCCTTTTGCTGTTGCCCTTTGGTTTGAAGTGTTTCTAACGCCGGGTCTGGACGGTTATAGGAATTTCTGTGGGCGTGGGGGAAGCCGTTTCTCCCTCTGCCCTCTTTTTTCGTTGTGTCCGGCAAATCGTTACTTACTTTACTATATAGAAAATGTATCTTAGGAGGCTTTATGGCTAGAAAATTGAAAATTATCCCCCTGGGGGGCTTAAATGAAATCGGAAAAAATATTACTCTTTACGAGTTTAACGGCGATATTATCATTGTAGATGCGGGAATTGGGTTTCCCGACGATGAAATGTTAGGCGTGGATATGGTAATCCCCGATTTTACCTATATCATCAACAACAAACAAAAAGTTAAGGCGGTTTTTCTCACTCACGGGCATGAGGACCATATCGGCTCTATTCCGTATCTTATGCGCCATTTGGAGGTGCCTATTTACTGCACGAAGCTCACAGCGGGGCTTGTGGAGCTGAAGCTGGCGGAGCATAAGATGCTCAGCAAAGTGAAAATCCACCGGGTTTCCGCCGGAGACACCGTACAAGCCGGCGTGTTTAGCGTGGAATTTGTCAATGTCAACCACTCGATTGTGGACGCCTGCGCATTGGCCATCCACACGCCCTGCGGCTTGGTTTTCCAAACGGGCGACTTTAAAATCGACACCACACCCATTAACGGCGAAATGATTGACTTAACCCGTATCGGGCAACTGGGCAAGGAAGGGATTACCCTGTTGCTCAGCGATTCTACCAACGTGGAGCGGCCGGGCTATACCATGTCGGAAAAAACCGTAGGCGACACGTTTATGCACCTTTTCAAAGACTGCAACAAGCGGATTATCGTCGCCTCCTTTGCCTCCAATGTCCACCGGATCCAGCAGATTATCAATGCCGCCGTGGCCAACAACCGCAAAGTGGCCTTTGCCGGGCGCAGCATGGAAAACATTCTGAATCTGGGGCTGGAGCTTGGCTATATTCAAATTCCCGAGGGGCATTTGGTGGATCTTGCGTCTGTCAACCAGTATCCGTCCAAGAAAATCTGCATTATCACAACGGGCAGCCAGGGCGAGCCTATGTCGGGGCTTTACCGCATGGCGTTTTCCACCCATAAGCAGGTTACCGTCGGCAAAAATGACTTTGTCATCATCTCTGCCAGTCCCATTCCCGGCAACGAAAAAACCGTCTTCCGGGTGGTCGACGAGCTGTTTAAGCTAGGGGCCGATGTGGTGTACGAGCGGCTGGCCGAGGTACACGTTTCCGGCCATGCCTGCCAGGAAGAGCTGAAAATGATGCTGGCGCTGACGAAGCCGAAGAATTTCATGCCCGTCCACGGCGAGTACCGCCATTTGGCCCGCCATGCCGAGCTGGCCGTTGACGTGGGGGTGCCTGCCCCTAACGTGTTCATTGGCGACATCGGGCGCATTGTGGAAGTTAGCAAGGCCGGCGTTGTCAAACTAGGCGGAACAGTGCCTGCCGGTCAGGTGCTGGTAGACGGCTTGGGAGTCGGCGATGTGGGCAGCGTTGTCCTTCGCGACCGAAAACTTTTGGCACAGGACGGTCTTATTGTAGTGGTGGCAACCTTAAGCGCCGAAACCGGCGAAATTGTTGCCGGGCCGGACATTGTCACCCGCGGCTTTATCTATGCCAAAGAGGCCGAGGCGCTTATCAACCAGATCAAGGAAGTCACATTGGCCATGCTAAACAGCTGTCGCAATAGCCATATTACCGATTGGGTCAACATGAAATCAGAAATCCGCTCGGCCCTGTCTACCCTGCTTTATAAGCAGACGAAGCGTTCGCCCATGATCCTGCCCGTTCTAATGGAAGTATAAACACAAGGCGGGAAGAAACGGACT
>DUUG01000013.1 GCA_012841675.1 Clostridiales bacterium | reverse complement strand
TGCTCGGAAAGCGCTTTTACCATCTCTTGAAACGCTTCCAGGGAAACAGACTCTGCCCGGATCGCATCGGGGGCGCCTAAATAATACAGCCGGGGAAGGTGAGGATGCGCCGTTACAGCCTCCTCCAGCGACTTGCTTCCCAGTGCCACGTCGGCAAAATCTATAATGCCCGCCTCCGGCATGCCAAGCACTAAGTCCAAATTGGGAAGCCCGGCGTCCATATCCACCGCGCAGACTTTGCGGCCCAAAATAGAAAGTGCCGAGGCAAGGCCCGCCGACACGGAGGTTTTCCCCGTGCCTCCCTTTCCGGAAGCAATCATATACACAAGGCCCATAGGCTCACATCCTTCCCCACTACTCTATTAACGTTCCCTCTGCCGGAAGGCCGGGCAACTGCAATGCATCATAGAAGTAGACATCAAAAATATCTCTCGCCACGGGTGCCACCGCATTTCCAGAGCCGCCGTGTTCCACAACCACCACAACGGCAATTTCCGGGTTGTCGTACGGGGCGAAGGCCGCAAAAACACTGTTGGCAGTACCTTTTGACACCTGAACAGAGCCGGTTTTGCCGCCCACATGGATGGGATAATCCTTAAACACTTTGGACGCCGTACCGTTTTCCGTAACTTCCAGCATGCCTTCCATGACGGTGGCGTGGGTTTTCTCGGACATGGGAATCCGCTGTGCCACAAACGCCTGCGACGCGGCCGTTACAGAGCTGTAATCATAGCTTCGAACGTATTTCATCAGATGGCTTTCATACCGGCTTCCGCCGTTGGCAAGGGCCGCAATATAGTTGGCCATCTGAAGCGGCGTGAACATATTATACGACTGGCCAATGGCGGCCTGCAACGTGTCGCCGCCGAACCAAGCAAGCTTTTCAAAAATGGCCTTGCTCTCCGGCCCCGCCACATACCCCTTGGATTCCCCGGGCAGCTCAACCCCTGTTTTTTCGCCTAGTCCGAACATCCTTGCATAGCGGGACAGGGTGTCGATGGATACCTGCCGCCCCACATCGTAGAAAAACACGTTGCAGGAGTCGCGGAGTGCGTCAATGACATTTTCATCCCCATGAGTAATCCTTGCCGCTGTATAAATCCAGCAGGCCATGGGAAAGTCGGGATAATACCGATAGATACCCGTGCAGGGAATGACCGTCTGCGGCGTTATAACGCCGGTTTCCAAGCCGGCCACCGCCGTTACCATTTTGAAAATCGAACCGGGAGAGTAAATACCGCTTAGGGCCCTATTGAACATGGGCTTTAAGGGATCCTCCAACAAGGTATTGTAAAGCTCGTTAAAGCGGGTAATGTCATAGGTGGGGTAAGTGGCCATGGCCAAAATATCGCCTGTATTGACGTCCACCACCACCGCCGCGCCGCCTTCTACATCCTGGGGCTTGGTAGGATCCAGCTCTGCCTCGGCGCGCATGCTGAGAATTTGTTTCTCCAATGCCTTTTCCGCCGCTTCCTGCAGCCTAATGTCTAACGTCAGGTTGACATGGCTTCCCCCGACGGGGGCAACGGTTTCCAGCTCCGAAACAACCCTGCCTCTGCTGTCTACGGCATACTTTTCATAGCCGTCTTGACCGCGTAGATACGATTCAAAGGCCTTTTCCGCCCCGTCCTTGCCCACCAAATCGTTCATTTTATAGCCTTGGGCTTTCAGTTCCTCATACTCGCCTTGAAAAATCACGCCCAAGCGCCCTAAAATATGGGCGGCATACTGGGTTGCATACGTCCGGCGGTAGACTGTGTCCGTTCGAACGCCAAACAGCTCGGTTTGCCGCTCTGCTACCATAGCGGCCAGTTCTTTCGAAATGCCCTCCGCCACCGTAAAAGGCGCAGAGGAGGAAAAATCCGCCATTTCCATTTCATAGCGAAGGCCTATAACCGTCCTCGCATCGGCATAGGAAAGCGAGCTGTCGATTTTATAAAGCTTTTGCATTTTTTCAAACAATTTTTCCGCCGTTAGATCTTCGTCCCATTTTTGACGTCTTAAAAAGTTTGTAAGCCGGGCGTTTTTCTTTTCCTCGCTCCATTCCTCCGTATAATACAGCCCGTCCTTTCCAAGAGGCAATGTGTCGGGCCAGGCAATGTTCTGCTCCTCCAGAAGCTTCGTTAGGCGAAGCAAAACGCCGTTTTGGTCGCCGCTTCGAGCCAGCCGGCCATAGTCCAGCCGAAGGACCAATTCTTCCTTGTTGACCACCAAGGGACGGTTGTAGCGGTCGTAAATTTCCCCTCGAGCCGCCGTAAGGGGGTATGTATAGGTAGAAGTTTTTACGCCAAATATTCCGCCCGAGGCGACGGGTTTATACGTATGCTGTAAACGGATCAGCTGAACCGTCATGGTCGCACTTAGTAGGATGGCGGCAATCCCCACCAGCCCCGCGCGCCAGCCATAGCTCTTTTCCTTTTTCATTTGTGTTCCTCGCTGTGTATTTTATCGGTAAAACCGCTGTTCTCTCCTAAAAAACCGCCGGATCCAGAAAATCGGCCCGACCCAAAGAGGGGAAAACAGAAGGGAAAAGAACGCCCGCGGCAAAACCACCGTGAACGCTTCTGATAGACCGGCCACCCCCGGCAAATAGATGAAGATGAAAAACCGAAGCATCTCGACCACTAGGATAGTCCCCGCCCCCCAAAGCATGGCAGGGGGAATCCGCTTGCGAAAATAGTGGGGCGAGCCAGCGCCGATAACGCCTCCTGCCACAAGCAACATAATCGTGTAGTAGGGAAACACGCCGGTAAAGCCGTCCATAAAAAAGCCTGCAAAGAAGCCTGCCAGAAGCCCCGGCACCTCCCCATCATACACGGCAACCGCCGCGCACAAAAACGGAAGCAAAAGGGGCGTATGCCGCAGGTTAAAAAAACGCGGAAAAACCGCCGTTTCCAGCCCAGCAAATATAAACAAAAGCAATATATAGTATAAGGTTTTAACTACTATTTCCCGGCGAACACTTACCATGCCGATTCCTTTCCCACCTAATACGCTAAACGGTTATTCAAACAAAATGCTTAAGCTTTCTTTATCGTGTATAATCTTGATGGCCTTCGCAAACAATTCCGCCACCGAAACCACTGTAATTTTGGGGCAAAACCGGCCAGCCGCCTGTTCCAACGTGTCTGTTACAAGCAATTCCTCAATGGGGCTTTCCATTAACGCTTTGGCGCCTTCCTCCCCTAAAAGCCCGTGAGTTACACAGGCTAAAACGCGCTTTGCGCCGTGGGCCTTGACGGTTTTTGCCATCTGCACCAGCGTTCCGCAGGACACAGAAAAATCGTCCACAATGACAACGTTTCTTCCGGCAACATCTCCAATAAGGCTCATAATCTCGGCGCTTTCTGTATGATCGCTGCGCATTTTGTCCCCGATGGCCACCGGCGCCTTTAGGCGATGGGCAAATTCGCGGGCCCGCTTGGCAAAACCCGCATCGGGAGAAACCACCGTAAGGTTCGGCAAGCCCCTTTGCAAAATAGCGTCGCAAAGCACAGGCAAGGCGTATAAATGGTCTACCGGCTTTTTGAAAAACCCTTGTATCTGCGGCGCATGCAGGTCCATAGTAATCACACGGTCAACCCCCGCCGTTTCCAAACAGTCGGCGCAAACCCTTGCCCGGATAGAAACGCGGGGCTCGTCCTTTTTGTCGCCCTTGGCATAGCTGAAATAAGGGATCACCGCCGTAATCGAGCCGGCGCTGGCGCGCTTTAACGCGTCAATCCAGAACAAAAGCTCCATAAACCCGTCATTGGGCTGTATGCCGATGGTTTGTATCACATACACGTCCTTGTCGCGGACTTGTTCTAGGATCCGAACGAAAATATTCCCGTCGGAAAACTTGCGCACATCGGCTTTTCCAAGCTCGGTGCCCAGGCGTTGGCAGATATCCATTGCAAACCCTTGGCTGGCCGTACCCGCAAACACTTTAATCTGCATTTGACCACTCATGTTCTAGCCCTCCCATGACGGTGAAGCTTCCTGTTTCCGGCTAATCGCTCACGGAATAAGCAGTAATGGCAAACAACTGGGAAAGATTTTCTATATCGGCAGCGGCTTTGACAATGGCATAATCGCCAAGACCGCTGGAATCCGCATGCACCGACTCCACCGTACCCAGCAGCAGCCCCGGCGGTAACATCCCGCCCAGCCCCGAGGTTTCCACCTCGTCGCCCGGCCGGACATCGCTTCCCCTGGGAAGCCCGGTCAGCTGGAATTTTCCTTCGGGCATCAAATCTAAGGTGCCTTTGGTCACCGCGGAAAGGCGGTTTCGGGAAATAAGCGCGCCGACGCTGACTTTCGTGTCTATAATCGTGCCCACTTCGGCATAGCCTGCGCCGACGCTGATAATTTGGCCCACAAGCCCCTCTCTGGAAATGACCCCGTTGCCCACGGCAAACCCTTCGCTTTCCCCTTTGTTTAGGGTGATAACCGAGCTCCACGCCGTATCGCTTCGGGCAATCAGCATGGTCGATTCCAGGGTCAAATCCGTGTGCCGCTGGCGCATGTCGAGCAAGGCACGCAGGTTTTCGTTTTCCACACGGTAGAGGTCGGCATTCCGCACGGCCTCTTTCATGGCGTAATTTTCCTCCCGAAGGCGTTCGTTTTCCTCCAAAAGGGCGTTATAGCGCGTGTAGGCCGAGAAAAAATGGGACACGCGGTTGCTTGCCGAGGTAAACATTTTCTGCACCGGCGCCGACACAGCACGCACGGCTCTGTGAAAAACGGTGCTTCCGTCGGAAAATATGGACAAAAGCCCCCATATCAGAAGAAGCACGGCCGCTAAAATCAAAATCCAGATAGTAATTTTCTTTTTAAATATCCTCTGGAACATGCAAGCCACCGTCCTTCCGTGGCATATTCTGCAGAATTTCCCAAAGAGAACAGACGGGAAGCCCCATGACAGCGTAGTAGTCCCCTTCAATGCGGCGCACAAGCACAGCCCCCCGCCCCTGAATGCCGTAGGCGCCCGCCTTGTCCATGGGCTCACCGGTGGCAATATACGCCGCGATTTCCGAAGGCGTCAGCTCGCGAAACAAAACCTGAACCTTTTCTAACACCGTTTGCTCTCGGTTCCCGGAAATAACCGTCAGCCCCGTCATCACTTCGTGCCAGCGCCCCGAAAGGGCGGAAAGCATTTCTGCGGCCATGTCTTTATTTTCCGGCTTTCCAAATATCTGACCGTCTAAGACAACGGCCGTATCGGCGGCAATCACCGTATCGTCCGGATGTATACGGGCAACGGCCTTGGCCTTTTCTCTGGCCATGCGAAGGACATAGTTTTCCGGCAATTCGCCGGGCTTAATGGTTTCATCTATCGGAATGAAGTCGACCTCGAAATTCGTCAACCCCATTTGGGTTAAAAGCGCCTGCCGCCGAGGCGATTGAGATGCCAAAACAAGTTTTTCCATAAGACTACTCCTTCCCCGTCGACCCAAACCCGCCCTTCCCCCGGCGGGTTTCCGGCAGCGTATCGGTTTCCACAAAATCTGCCGGGATAAACGGAAGAATGGCCATTTGGGCTATGCGTTCGCCCGGTTGGACGGTGTATGGCTCCTCGCCGTGGTTGTATAAGCCCACCTGAATCTCGCCCCGGTAGTCGCTGTCGATGACTCCGACCCCGTTGGAAAGAGCCAGCCCATGCCGAATGGCCAAGCCGCTTCTGGCAAACACAAGGGCAACACAGCCCTCCGGCACGGCCACAGCCACACCCGTAGGAATCAGCACACGGGTATGGGGCAAAATGGTAATCGGCTCGTCCACAGCCGCCCGCAAGTCAGCCGCCGCCGCCCCTTCCGACGCATACATAGGCAACTCGACTGGACGCAGACGCTTGATAGGAATTTGCATGGTTTTTTCTCCTTTTATCTGGAAAGCGGCACAGCCGCTCTAATTCAATTATAAATTACTGAACGCCCCGGTAGTATAGCCCCCGCGTAAACACTTCCGGCATGGGGCAGGGGTCGTTATTTTGGTACGCTTGTAAAACCTCCGCACAGCGGGCCGGCGTTTCATCCGTAAACACAAGGCGCAAAAGGGCAGGACCTGCGTTCCATTCCGACAGCTTATCCTGCAGCCACAGAACGTGTCCGTTCCAAAGCTGGTTCTGGCAGCCGTATTCCTTGGTTATATAGACGGGCTCGCCCCGGCGGTCAAAAATGGTCATCTCGCCGGTACAATTTTTGCAATTTTTCATCATACACCGTTTTAATAGCATCAGCGGCAGCCGGCCGTAAGCAAGCACCTCTAAAGGAAGCTTTGAAGCAAGCCCCCGAATCTGCGCCAGCGTCAGCTCGAAAGAAGCCGTCGCCCCCGCAAGGCCAAGCTGCTGGGCCTGCCACAGAGCATGGGAGTTGGCAAGGTTCAGCCCCGCATCCCCATAAACGGGCATATCATACTCCAAGGCCGCCGAAAACGTGCCAAGGCTTCCGGCCAGCAAGGCGGAAACTCCGGCTTCTTTGGCCTTTTCGATCTGCCGCTTAACCGCCTTTTCCATTCCCGGTTCAAACACTCTGGGAAGGGTCAGCGCAAACTCCACTCCTTCCGGCAATTTAGGCCATTTTTCCGGTTCGAAGGAATAAGGCAGATATATACGCGCGGGAGGGGTTTTTAACAGGGCAGAAAGCTGTTCTTTCGTTCGAACGGAGGCGGAAATCGCCGCCTTCTGGGGTTTTCCCTCCTCGGGCCGATTTGGCATTGTTCCTTCCGGCCGAATGTGGGGGAAAACCGCCTC
>DUUG01000139.1 GCA_012841675.1 Clostridiales bacterium | reverse complement strand
GCGGATTGTAAGCGGCCGGGGGTGCTTGCGCGATTTTGCAAATATCAATCAGTTTGGCAAGCGCTGCTTGATTGTCACAGGTAAATCTTCGGCGAAAGTGTCCGGCGTTTTGGCCGACGCGGAAGCCTTGCTTTCCAAGACCGGAATTTCCTATCAGATTTTTGACGCCATCGAGCCGAACCCCCTGCTCGAAACTGTCTACAGAGGCGGAAAGGCCGCCAGGGAGTTCGGCGCCGACTTTTTAATAGGAATCGGCGGCGGCTCGCCCTTGGATGCGGCCAAGGCCGTGGGGATTTTTGCCACCAACCCCGACATGGCGCCCGAGGAGATTTTTACATCTCCGCGCAAAGACGCCCTTCCCCTGCTGGCAGTACCCACCACGGCAGGAACGGGCAGCGAGGTGACGCCTTATTCCATCCTCACCGTACCCAGCATTGAAAACAAGAAATCTGTGGCGGGGGACGATCTGTATCCGAAGGTGGCCTTTTTAGACCCGGATTACACCAAATCCATGCCCGTATCAGTGACCTTTTCCACCGGCGTCGATGCCTTGTCCCATGCGGTGGAAGGCTTCTTTATGAAAAAAGCAAGCTTGGTTTCCGACGCTTTGGCAAGAACTGCCATTCCCCTTCTGGCAAAGGGCCTGCGGCAGGCGGCGGCGGCCCAGTCCGCTTCCGATATTTCCGACGAAACCCGGGAAATGCTTCTATACGGCTCGGCCTTGGCCGGTATGGTTATCAGCCGGACGGGAACGGGCTTTGTCCATTCCACCGGGTATATGCTCACGTATTACCATGACGTGCCCCACGGCCATGCCAACGCCTACTTTTTGGCCGATTTTGTCGCCTTTATGGAAAAGGCATCGCCGGAACGGGCGAGGGAAATCTACGCCCTTTGCCAAGTAAAGAATGCGGACGAGCTGTTTGCCCTGATTTCCTCCTGTAATGCCATGCCCCTAGACATGAAGCTGCCTTCCGAGCGGCTTTCCTACTACGCAGAGCGGACCATTGGCACCAAAAACGTAGCCAACGGGCTGGCCGCTATTACGGAGGAGGAGCTTTTGGCCGTTCTCCGCCGCCGATTGGGAGAAACTGCATGAGAACTCTTTGTGTCGGCGAAATCCTATGGGACATCATAGGAAATACGCCCTTTTTAGGCGGCGCGCCGCTAAATGCCGCCGCCCATTTGGCCAAATTCGGCGCGGAAAGCTATCTTCTTTCCGCTGTGGGAAACGACGAACTGGGCCAAAACGCCCTAGCTAGGCTCCAAGAAGCAGGCGTCAAGCCGGACTATATTGCCGTTTTGGAAAACGTTCCTACGGGAACGGCCTTGGTGTTCCCGGAAAAAGAGGGCAGTGACCGGTTTTTGCTTCCTGAAAACGTCGCCTATGACCAAACGGCCTTGCCTGAACATCCCCTTCCCGCTTTTGACGGGATTGTGTTTGGAAGCTTGGCTTCCTTTCGAAGCGAAAGTGTTAAAAACGCCGTTTCCGCCTTGGCAAAGGCTAACCCCAAAGCGGAGAAGCTTTTTGACGTAAATCTGCGCCTTTCGTTTTTCAATAAGCCCCTTTTGGAAGAACTGCTTGGCCTTTGCACTATTTGCAAGGTAAATGACGAGGAGGCAAGCAAGGTCGGCTCTATTTTGTTTGGAAAAGAAATGGAATACCCGGAGTTTGCAGAGCGGATATTGTCTACTTACCCTTCTT
>DUUG01000138.1 GCA_012841675.1 Clostridiales bacterium | reverse complement strand
TCAAAGCCAATGGACGGAAGCGGAACTGGAACAAAGAATTACAGAGCAGCTTTGTATAACGGATAAAAATCTCCGTGTTCATATTACACTGGACCGAGCGTAAAACCTCGGTCTTTTTTCACGCCGTTTTGTCCTCTGCGTATACTGGTATCAGAGAACAGAAGGGTTTGAGAATATGGAACTTGGAATCGCCGTTTATGCAGAGCCTGCCGCAACACTCGGCGCTCTTTCTTTTGTAGAATCACAAAAGCTATTGCCTAGTATGCTGGCATCTTCCGGTATGGGAATTCCGTTTTGTGCGCTGTATGCCAAAGAGCATAAAATTGGATTTGCAGCCGCCTGGCCAACTCGAGATAAGCTGTACATATATTCCACTTTTTCGGGCAAAATCGGATTTGACAGTTATCTTATTTTGGCCGGCAGAGAAATGCCTTCAAAGTTAATACGAAAGCTGCCAAAACTAAAGGAACCGCCATTGCATAAGAGGCTAGAGCAGCTTATTTTGCTTGAGTCGCTTTTAAAACGAGCCGGTTGTACCCATGTTTTGAGTATTTTTACCTACGTGCCCAAGGACGGCGCAATCCCTCGTATGCCCGCCAGACGAGTAGGAATACCCCTTGGGGAAGGAACCGAGGAGGAAAGGAGGGAAGCGGCATTCTGGCACCTAAGAAGATCCAGAAGCGATTGGCTGCCTTCGCTCTTGTACATGGATGAGGACAGATGGAAGAAAATATATGTCAATAAAGTGGAAATAAAATTACTAAAGAAATAAATATATTATATTTATGTGAACTGGTTGACATGCGGCCGGAAGCGTGATAAGATAACTGCACATTGGAATATGGTAAAAAAGCAGCGCTTACAGGAGAGAAAACTATGGAATTGGTGAGAAATGTTCATGTTTTTGGAGATTCCATAATGAAAGGAATTGTTCTGGACAAGAAAGCCAGGCGGTATATGCCTCTTCCGGATATCAACTTTCGAAAAATCGAAGAAAAGTTTGCTGTCCGAATTTTTAATCGCTCCCGCTTTGGATGCACGGTAACAAAGGGGTTGGCCATGCTTCGGAAGTTTCTTGAGAAGGAACAAGAGTGCGATTGTGTTTTGCTTGAGTATGGCGGAAACGACTGTAATTTTAAATGGGAGGAGGTGGCGGCCCATCCGGACAAGGAACATAAGCCCGCCACCGAGCTTCCCGTTTTTAAAGATATGCTTCGGGAAATGGTAAACCTTCTAAAGCGTTACGGGATTCGCCCGGTTATGATGACTTTGCCGCCGGTGGATGCGGAAAAGTATCTCGCCTTTATGGCAGACAAAGGCCTAAATACGGAGAATATCTTGGCATGGCTGGGCGATGCGCAGATGATCTACCGCTATCAAGAGCTGTATTCTGCCCAAGTGGCCGCCCTTGCCGAAGAAACCGGTTCGCCATTGGTGGATGTGCGTCGTTTGTTTTTGGACAAGACCCATCCCCATCCCTACAAACGCCTGATCTGCGACGATGGGATTCATCCCAGCGCAGAAGGGCATGAGCTGATCTATCAGGCCTTTGACCAGTTTATGAAGCAAAAGGATGTCAACGGTGTATCTACTCAGCCTATAAATGAATCAAAAACAGCGGTATAAAAACGGCGCGGAAAACTCCGCGCCGTTTTTTTTAGACTGCCAGACTCGTTAGACCGTCAGATCCGGAACACCTTTGAAAGCGGGCGTGTCTGTTCCGTCGTCGGAAAGGAGACCATGATACCGGGCAAGCCAGTAGGGCATGGTAAAGTTGCAGGGGTTTGCAAGAGTGGGAGGATTTGAGCCGTGTACAATGTTAAACTGGCCGAAGAAAATATCTCCCCGCTCGTCAACAGGCAGCGGTTCAAACTCGCCGGTTTTCTTGTTGACTGTCCATCTGTAAAGCTCGTCCACATCGGGACGGGAGCGATTGTCCGTTACATACTGTCTCGTATCCAGCGGATGCCGCTTTAAGATCCATGCGGCTGTTTCGATCACATCGTCGCCGTAGGCGTCTTTTTCCACCGGTTCGCCGGCCAGCAAGGGGTACATAAAGTGCCACTGTACGTCCCTTGTCAGGGAAGCCGAGCGCCACCACTCGCGGATACCGGCCTGCAGCTTTTCAATGATGACCGGATCTTCTTCCAGCGAAAGCAGGTTATAATATGCCATAATGCCCATGCGGTGGTCAGAGTAGTTGATAGAGCGGATAATGGCACGGAACAGGTCTTTTCCGGAAAGCTCGGGATGCTCCT
>DUUG01000137.1 GCA_012841675.1 Clostridiales bacterium | reverse complement strand
CATTCGGTTCATACCCGAAGAGTCGTTGGTTCAAATCCGACTGCCGCTACCAAGGACTTCGGTCCTGATGATAGGAAATGACCGGAGGGGTATTTCCTATCATCTGCGCCGGCTCAATAGAGCCGGAGATGTGGCCCGTTGGTCAAGAGGTTAAGACACCGCCCTTTCACGGCGGTAACAGGGGTTCGAGTCCCCTACGGGTCACCAATATGGAGGCATAGCTCAGCTGGAAGAGCATCCGCCTCACACGCGGGAGGTCGCAGATTCGAGTTCTGCTGTCTCCACCACCAATAAGACGCCGAAACCGTTGAGGTTTGGCGTTTTTTTGTATTTTGCGCTTCTACGCCTGCTTCATAAAACCGTGCAAAAGCTCGAAGGGTCTCGTGTTATTGTTCGTCAAATGTTCGCACATATCTCACTTTGGTGCGCCAGCGCGCGCAAACGCCGTATATTATCTGTTTGGGGGTCCACTCCCCCGCCGGTTTCGGAATCAATGGAATGTTTTGCTTCATAACGTTTGTTGACTTTTTGCGAATTTGTACGTATACTGCCATTGGAGATTGATGCAGTGTTTCTGTCGGCTCCCGGTGACGGGTTCTCGGCTTTCGCTGCGTCATTCTCTTTTTGTTTTAATCCTTACCCATTATTTTAGACAAGCGCAATGCCCACTGGATGTTCTCTTCGCCGTCCTCAACTCCTTGCCAGGCTGTCGACGGTTTCCCTTTGCCAAAGCGCATACATAAGCAATGCCGTTTTCACAGATCCGCTTCTGCGGCATAGTATATACAGAGCTCCTTTTCAGCAACTTTATATAAAGGAGGACTGTCATGCTTTGGCTTCTATTTTTGCTAGGCGCCGGTGTTTGCTGTAAGTGTGGCTGCAACCGCCATGATTGCCGCTGCCGTCGCCGGGACCGCGATTGCGACCGCCGGGATCGTGATTGCGACCGCCGGGATCGTGATTGCGACCGTCGGGATCGTGACTGCGACCGCGACTGCCGGGACCGGGACTGCGACCGCGATAGCATCTGGATCATCCGCGATCGCAGCAACCGCTGCTGCCGTCGATAGTATACCAATTAAACGGCTTGCCTAAGGCAGGCCGTTTTTGTTATTATAAGATGTATAATAAACCAGAATCTTTTTGGTTAGGTTTTGAATAGATGCATTGTATTACTTATAGAACACAGCAGGAGGTGACAGGCGTGCCGCAGGGCTTCGACCTCACCGAAATTTACGACCGCTACGGCCCTATGCTGTTCCGCCTTTGTTTTATCCAGCTAAAATCCAAGGAGGATGCGGAAGACGCTGTGCAAAGCGTGTTTATGAAATTGCTTTCAGAACAGAAGTCCTTTGAAAGCGATGACCACCTGCGCTTCTGGCTGGTTCGTGTGGCCATAAACACCTGCAAGAACGCGCTTAAAAGCGCATTCCGGCGCAAAACCGTGGGGCCGGAGGCTTTGACCGACCTGTCAGTCACCGACGAGCTGCACATCCAAACCCTTCTGGATCTCCTTGCGCTGCCGCCCAAGCATAGGCAGGTTTTGTATCTTTACTACTATGTGGGCTATTCTGCCGCGGAAATCGGCAGACTGCTTGGGGTTAAGGAATCGGCCGTATTTATGCGCCTTTCCAGAGCGCGCAAACAATTAAAACTCGCCTTGGAGGAGGATGCATCATGACCGTAAAAGAACTAAACGCCGCCCTGTCATCCATGGCTCCTCCCGTAGAGCTTCGGCAAAAGATTATCTCCGGCGGGAATGTTTCTTCCATAGATACAGCCCGTCAAAGGCCAAACCGGAGGATATACCGCACTTTCCCTGCGTTTGCGGCGGCGGCCATGCTTCTGCTGCTTACCCTGTTTGCGGGTACGGATGTCTTAAAACGAATATCGGGGGAAAACCGTTTGACTAGCCAAACCCTAAGCGCCACACCCGAAGCTGCCACCGAAAACGCCACCGTAGTAGAAATTAACAAGCCTCTGGCCTTTGCGTCCGTTTCTGATTTGGCAAAGTTTCTGCTTTCTGAAACCGACTGGGAGGAAATATATCTTCCCGGCGGACCGTTTACAGAGATTGAATATCTCCCTGTAAAAAACGAGCTTCGTTTCCACACGGCCCAAAGCACTATCCGCGTGCTTGTTTTCCCGTCTGTCCAAGAAGCCATATCCTTTGCAGAGCAAACCCCCAACTTTTTTGTAACTTCCCATTTTGCCCACAACGACATGCACTTAGAAACCCACAGAGAAACAAACACCCCTGCCGGCGTTGTTCCGCTGAAAGAGCTTGTTTCCGACTAACCCTGTAAACTTGTCAACACACTTTTGGAGGTGCCTTATGAAACTTAAAAAGATCTGCCTATTATCCGGCCTTATACTGCTTGTGTTATTGCCTTCTCTTACAGGCTGCGGCATGATTCCTAGCGCCCACGCTACGGATCTCATGGCGGATGTCACGGCAAACAAACTTGCCCTTTCCGCCCCTGCGCCTGATTTCTACAATGCCGCCAAGGATTTCAGCTTTGATCTGTTCCGTCAGACCGCAAGCGATGAAAATCCTCTCATCTCCCCGCTTTCTGTGCTTCTTGCACTAGGTATGACGGCCAACGGTGCGGACACCCACACGCTGGCAGAGTTTGAAGACGTTCTTGGAAACGGTCTGCCTTTGCAAACCCTAAACGAAGGGTACGCTTGGCTCATCGAGAACCTGCCTAGCACAAGCAAGGCAAAGCTTTCTCTGGCAAATTCCATTTGGATCCGGGAAGACACCTCTCCCCTGCCGGCGTTTTTGCAAACAAATGCCGATTATTATGGGGCCAGCGCCTATCGCGCCGATTTCCAGGATCCGCAGACCGTAAAAGACCTGAACGCATGGGTGAAAAAACACACCGACGGGCAAATTGACAAGGTGATGGAGCAAATCAAGCCGGATATTGTCATGCTTCTCGTCAATGCGTTGACATTTGATGCGGAATGGGCAAAAATCTATGAAGAATACCAGGTCAGAGACGGGGAGTTTGCAAACCTTTCCGGCCAAAAAACCGCGGTTTCCATGATGCATTCGGAAGAAGCTATTTTTCTAAAGGATGACCTTGCCACCGGCTTTGTTAAGCCCTACGCACAAGGGTACAGCTTTGTTGCCCTGCTTCCCAATGAAGGTATTGCCTTTGCCGACTATGTAAACGCTTTGGACGGAGAGCGGTTTGCTTCCCTTTGGGAAAACGCCGAAAATAAAATGGTCTACGCCGGTTTGCCCAAATTTTCCCTCTCCTATGAAGCAACTCTCAATGACGCGCTTTCCGCCATGGGGCTTTCCTCTGCTTTTAGCGACAACGCCGATTTCTCCCGTCTGATGGACGACCGCGGGCTTGCCATTGACGAGGTAATTCACAAAACCAAAATCGATGTGGACGAAAAAGGCACCAAAGCCGGCGCCGTAACGGTCGTTGCCATACGGGAAACGGCACATGTCATAGGAGAAACCGTCCTTTTAGACCGTCCCTTTGTATACGCCATCGTAGAAAACGAAACGGGTTTGCCGGTGTTTCTCGGCGCGGTGACCGATCTGCCAGCAAAGTAATCGCGCAGGTTTATTCCGTCAAAACCTATCCTGGGACTTTCCCGCAAACGGACAGAAAGGCCCTCCTGTTGTAGAAATGCAACAGGAGGGCTTGCTTTTACGCACATTTCCATGATTTCGCAAACTTATGCCCAGAGGAACCAGATAATAAGATAGCCGCTTGTAACGGTCGCTACCGGGTCATGGGATTTTTATGCTGAAATCTATTTTTCTCTCGGGTACGCCTTGTATAAATGGACAATATTTAAATCCTCCGGCATATCCAGCCCGTGGGAGCCTGCATTCCCGTCGATTTCGTGGCAGCCGTGATCCATGGCAAAGCCCACTAGGGTGTTGTGCCGCTTCCAATGGGACTTAATAAGCTCGGAAAAGAGCGCAAACGCCTGTGCGTTTGCCTTCAATTCAGCCAGAGAGGCAGGCGCTTCCGGGCCGTTTTTATGCATGGTCGAATCGTAATTTCCGTGGTAAACGGCGATAAAATCGTAAGTATCCGCCAAAATCAGCTCGGTCGCCTTGGCGGTAATCTCGGGGATAGAATCAAAGATAAAATAGTCCATATCCCGTTCTAAAAAGATTTTGCCCATGCTGCAGGAGGAATCCGCTATGATGGCGGGCTTTTTTCCGGCTCGAAGCAAAGCGTCAAACAGGGTGTCGATTTTTATAACCGGTTTTTCGTATTTGCGGATCCCGTGGACCTCCGGCTGCGCCCCTGTGTACAGGGTGCCGAAGCAGACGGGGGTTACCGAGGGCATCACGGCCTGCAAGGGAAGCTCAAGCTCCGTCCGATACATTGCCTCATACAAAAATTCCGGATATTTTCGGAAAATCCATTCCGCTACGGCATCCGGATGATACAGAAAGACCCGGTTGGCTTTTTCTCCGCCGAAGTGATGATCTACATAGGCCGTCAGCGCTTCCGCAGGTACTTGCGCCTTTTGGGGGGCAGGCATCCCCATGGCATAGGCAAATCCGGCACAAACCGAATCTAGGCAGAGTGGATTAAGCATTGCTTCCTGTTTCATTTCTATCTCTCCTTATAAAGGTAAGTTTAGATGTATTCTAACATAATCCGCCGGGAAGTGCTACACTTTTCCTATGACAAAAATATTGGTATACGCTTGCGCCAGAAAAATCTTCCGGGAGTATCCGGTTTACAGCCTATTTTCATTATTGGCAAAAATGAAAACCCCCGCAGAGTGCCTGCGGGGGCAAATCATTACAAGCAATGAGATAAATAATGTCTATGAATACTTCAATTTTAACTTTCCTTCCTTTGTCAAAGGCTCAAACATATTGCAATTAACAGGCGATTTTACTATGACAATAGTAAATGAATTTCCTATGTATACTGGTGCTTAAGGAGGCGGTTTATATTGATTGTTAACTTTAGCAATATCCCAAGAGATGGATATGGTGTATGACGGTAAAATACGATAATTTCTTCCAACATCGCTTAAAACAGATATAATCATAAATTAGAACAATTTCGGTACCTAACAGTGCTTTTTAGCCATTATATACACCTTTTGCAACCTTTTCGCCTACAACTGCGACAAATCGTACGGCGTGGACTGGTAAACGTAGTAATTGAGCCAGTTGGTGTATAGCAAATGGCCATGCGCACGCCAGTTTCCATTTGGCGGAAGGCTTGGATCATCATTGGGGAAATAGTTTTTTGGAATGCCCACCGGCAATCCTCTGGCAATATCTCGCCGGTATTCAGCGGCTAAGGTGCCGATGTCGTATTCCGAATGCCCTGTAACAAAAATCTGCCGGCCTTCCCGGGCAAGAAGAATGTAGGGTCCTGCCTCCTGGGAATCGGACACAAGGGTCATCTCCGGACGGGCGGCTATTTCCTTTGTGTCCAGCCCCGTATGGCGGGAATGGGGGGCCAGAAAATTTTCGTCGAATCCTCGCACAAGGGGTAGATGGGGCGTTAACACCCGATGGGAAAACACGCCGGACAGCTTTTCCGGCAGAGGAGCTTTATCTATGCCGTAATGATGATAAAGGGCGGCCTGTGCGGACCAGCAAATATGAAACACCGAATGGACATTGGCTTTCGACCAATCCATAATTTCGCATAATTCCTCCCAGTAGTCCACCTGCTCAAAGGGCAAATGTTCTACTGGCGCACCGGTGATAATCATTCCGTCATACCGTTCATGACAAATTTGGTCAAAAGTTTGATAAAAGGCTATCAGATGCTCTTGCGGTGTATTCTTCGATATATGGGACGAGGTTTGCAAAAGCGTTATATTAATCTGCAGCGGTGTATTGGAAAGGCACCGGCATATTTGCGTTTCCGTGGTGGGTTTATCCGGCATGAGATTTAAAAGCAGGATCCGAAGGGGGCGAATATCCTGGTGCATGGCCCGTTTTTCGTCCATGACAAAGATATTCTCGCGTTCTAAAACTGTTCGCGCTGGCAAACCTTCAGGGATAGTAATCGGCATGGGAAACCTCCTGCTTTAACATAAGAATGATATTGTAAATTATACAGGAAAACTCATAAATAGGCAATTAACAATAACTAACAGGTATTGTGTGTTCAATCCATTATCCTTTGTGACTTGTGTTTTGGCCCCTTTGTTCCGGCCGGAAAATCGGCTTTTTCTTATGTTGCAATTATAATATTGCCGCATTATTTTCGATACGAATGGTGACCAGCTTTGCCAAATTTATTCAATTACAATCCTAATTTTGATTTTCATTTGCTT
>DUUG01000136.1 GCA_012841675.1 Clostridiales bacterium | reverse complement strand
TTAACGACGAACCGGATACATACCCGCCGTTCCCTGTTACTGCCTCCGAGGACGGAACGCTTTCATTTACTGTAAACTGCAACAGAGAGCAGGAATACTCTCTTCGTCTGCTTTATAAAAAAGACGGGGTTGATGAGCTTCAGAAGCTCTGCACCCTCTCTATTTTCGCCGCCGAGGAAGATCTATACGCTCGCCGGCCCTATAAGGGTGACACACACGTTCATACAGTCGGATCTGACGGTCGGGAGTCTCCCGGTGCTGTTGCGGCTACGTATCGCCGGGCCGGTTTCGACTTTTTGGCCATCACGGACCACGGCACCTACGAACCCTCTTTGGAAGCCATTGAGCGGATGGAAGGCATTCCCTCCGATTTGAGTCTTTTCCCCGGCGAGGAAGTACACATCCCCGAAGGAAGCCACATCCACGCGGTCAACTTCGGCAGTAGCCTGCGCGTGAACCAGTACTACCGTGACAACAAAGAGGAAGTGGACAAAGAAGTCTTAAAGATCATGGAAGAGCTGGACGATGCTTGCCCCGATAAGAGGGAGTATGCCTACCGTGTCTGGATTGCACGGCGCATTCAGCAGGGCGGCGGTTTGGCCATTTTTGTACATCCCCATTGGGTCACCCAGGATTTTTACAGCATCGCGGACGATATAACCGAATATGCCTTTATCAGAGGCGACTACGATGCGTTCGAGCTTTTAAACGGCATGGATATTTTCTCCAACAACATGCAGACCGCCTTCTACTTTGACCAGCGCGCCAAAGGCCGCAACATTCCCATTGTCGGCGCCAGTGACTCTCACGGCACGTGGGAGCCCGGCCGCCACTTTGAAGACCTGTATACCTATGTATTTGCCCATGACCGCACGTTGGAAGGCATCAAAGAATCCGTTAAGAGCTATTACAGTGTGGCCATCGAAGAATACCGCGGCGAGCATTTCCGCATTTACGGCGACTACCGCATGGTTCGCTATGCCATTTTCCTTGCCAAAGAATACTTCCCGCTCTATATAAAGCTTTGTGCCGAGCAAGGGGAGAGCCTGCTTCGCTATCTGCAGGGTCATAAGGAAGAGCTTCCCCTTCTGCAGCTGCTGGAAGGCAGAACAGACCGGTTTGCCGACGAGTTCTTTGGACGGAACGCCTAATTTTTTCGCCGAAAACGACCTCAGCTATGAGGTCGTTTTTGTTTGACAGAAAAAAAGAAAAGCGGTATACTCGCTGTAAGATATAGAAAGGATGTGACCGTATGCGTAGTACTCTTTCAAAACAGAATGACAGAATCCTTGCAAACACAACGCCGGCTCTTGCCTTTGACCCGGCTCTCCCCATTGAGCCGCAGAAAAACGCCGCCGCAAAGGCGTTTTCCGACCTTTTGCGGATGCCCGAAAAGGCTACCTCCCCCGTTCCCATCATTGAATATCAAAAAGACCATGAAATTTATAAGGAAATCCGATTTACTTTTGAAAGCGAGCCGGGCTTTATGGTTCCTGCTCATTTGCTTTTGCCCAAGAATCACAACGGCACTTTACCTGTGGTCATCTGTCTGCAGGGTCACTCCACCGGCATGCATATTTCCCTTGGGCGTCCAAAATTTGAAGGCGACGAAGAAACCATCGCCGGTGATAGAGATTTTGCCCTTCAGGCCGTGGCACGAGGATATGCCGCCGTTGCCATGGAACAGCGGGGCTTTGGCGAGCTGAAAAGCGAAATAACCGGCGGCTGTACCCACCCGGCTATGCAAGCGCTTCTGCTCGGCCGGACGTTACTGGGCGAGCGCATATTTGACGTTTCGCGTCTGATTGACACGCTTGCCGCCTTTTCCTTCCTGGATTTGGACCGCATCGGAATTATGGGCAACTCCGGCGGCGGCACAACATCTTACCATGCGGCCTGTGTGGAACCTCGCATTGGGTTTGTGATGCCTTCCTGCTCATTTAATACATACGGCGCGTCTATTTTTTCTATTCGTCACTGCTGCTGTAATTATATTCCGGATATTTTGCAAATAGTAAATTCGTTTTTTATTGCCAACTCTCCTTTCGTGTAACTTTCAAACTCCGTTTTAAACTCTCCAAAGTCTCTACCAGAT
>DUUG01000135.1 GCA_012841675.1 Clostridiales bacterium | reverse complement strand
CCCGCCTGCCAAGGGGGTACGCCGAGGATATGCCTATTTGTACTCGGAAAAGCAACTGGTTTATGCGGAGTATAAAAACAAGCATCCCGTAACCGGTGAGTATCAACTGATAACAGCCGATTGATGCTTAGGCGGCAAAACCGCCCCGCGAGGGAAATAAAGAGGAATTTTACAAAATAATTCCGTTATTAGAGACAATCCTGCACCATACTATATGGTAATGAAACAAGGAAACCGAATCACGGTTTCCTTACTTGCCCTTCTGAAAATGGCAACATTGGATGGATTTGGGGCAATCTGCTTGCTTGGGCAGGCTTCTTTTGATATAATAAGTTCAATCGAATGGCTTTACAACGTATATTGTATTCTATTGTTTTATATAAACCTTTATCCCTAAGCTATAGGAGCGTGAACCATGGAAAAGAGATTGTTGCGTCTGATTCGTCCGGGCTTCGGGCTTTATATATTTGTTCTGCTGGCTTTTATCGGCGTAAATCTCTATTTTCACTTATGGTATGTGGCCGCGGTGGAAGGTGTGGTTGTGGCACTGCTTGCCTTCTACACCACTCGCTCGTATAGAAGGCGAAAACGCGAGATTTTAAAAAACTTAGAATACTTGTCGGGAAGCAACGCACCATCCGCCGTTGGGGAACCTCTCCACCATATGCCCATGCCTGTTGTATTGCTTCGTATTAGCGGAGGCGAAGTGATATGGAGCAACGAGCGGTTTCAGGAAATTTCCGATTGCCCTCCCCATTATAACAATGTAAACATCAAGGATCTGTTCGATGACTTTGATCTTCAGTGGATTATCGAAGGGCGGCTCAAGCGCCCCGATTTCTATCGAACCCAAAAAGGCAGGGTGTATGAAATTTTTGCAACTCTGCTGCAGACGAACCCCAACAAGGACAGCAACCTCTATGTCCTGCTCTACTGGCGCGACTGTACGGAAGAGCAAGCTTTGCGCAAAAGAATAGAGGAATCGCGGCCTGTGGTTGCCGAGCTCTTGTTTGACAACTACGAAGAGTTGGCAAAAAACAATACAGAAGCCGGAAAAGCCACTATCATGGCCAAGCTGGATGATTTGCTAAATGAATGGTGCGCCGAGGCAGACGGCATCATGAAACGCACCGACCGAGATCGCTACCTCTTCCTTTATACGGAGAAAAGCCACGCTAAGTTTGCCGAAGCCCGCTTTCCCATTCTGGAAAAGGCAAGGCAAATCACCGGGGCAAACGGCTTGCCGGTCACGTTGAGCATTGGTGTTGGCCGCGACGGTAGCTCTTTGCAGGAAAACGTAAAGTATGCCCATTTAGCTTTAGATATGGCCTTGTCCCGAGGAGGCGACCAGGCCGTTGTGAAAAACCGCCAGAATTACGATTTTTATGGCGGTACAACAAAGGAAATTGAAAAACGAAGCCGTGTTAGAAGCCGCATGATGGCGGGCGTACTAAAGTCCATGATAGAGGAAAGCTCCTCCGTCTTTGTCATGGGCCATCGCATTGCCGATCTTGACAGTTTGGGCGGCGCCGCAGGTGTTGTTTGTGCCGCAAGAAATCTCGGCAAAAAAGCGTATATTGTGATTGACCGTCATTACAGCAATGCTGAAACTATGATACAGATGTTGGAAGGCCATCCGGCTTACCAGGGTGTTTTAATCTCCGAAAAAGAAGCCATGGTAGAGGTGGATGCCAATTCCCTGCTTGTGGTTGTCGATACCAACCGCGCCAACTTTGTTGAAAGCCCTGCTCTGCTGGAAACCTGCCAGCGCATTGCCGTCATTGACCACCATCGCCGGACGGCCGACTATATTGATAATGCCGCTTTAAGTATCCACGAACCGGCCGCTTCCTCTGTTGGCGAGCTTGTCACCGAAATTCTTCAGTATATTGTGGAACCGGGGAATATTTTGAAGGTGGAAGCTTCCGCCATGCTGGCCGGCATTGTTCTGGATACCAAAAGCTTTATGATTAAAACCGGCAGTCGCACCTTTGAAGCCGCGGCGTTTTTACGCCGTGCCGGCGCAGACGGGGTGGATGTGAAGCGATTGTTCCAAAACGATTTGGATGATTACATCAAACGCTCGGATCTCGTCCGGCGAGTTACCTTTATCGACGGGATTTATGCCATCACCGAATCCGATACGCCCATTGACAGGGCACTGGCCGCCGGCGCAGCCGATGACCTTATGAACCTAACCGGCGTGGCATGTGCGTTTGTGTTATATCCCTTTGAAGATACCATCAGTATTTCCGCCCGTTCATTGGGCCGTATTAACGTCCAATTGATTATGGAAAAGCTGGGCGGTGGCGGCCACTTTACCACTGCCGGCGCACAGGTGAAAGGAAAGACCATGGAAGAGGTCAAAAACATGCTCAAAGATGCGCTGATTGTCTACAACTACGAGCAAAAATAGAAGGAGGGTCTCCCTACCATGAAAGTTATTTTACAGCAGGATGTCAAAGGACACGGCAAGGAAGGCGAACTCGTGGAGGTCGCTGATGGATATGCACGCAACTATCTTTTACCCCGCAAGCTGGCTGTAGAAGCCAATGCTGCCAATTTAAACGAAATGAAAACGCAAGCGGCGGCCCGTGCCCACCGCGCCGCGCAGGCGCTGGCGGAAGCTAAAGAAGCCGCTGCCAAGCTTGCCAACTGCACTGTGAAAATCGCTGCCAAATCCGGCCAGAACGGTCGTTTGTTCGGCGCCGTAACGTCGAAAGAAATTTCCGAAGCACTTATGGCCCAGCATGGCGTTGAAATCAACAAAAACAAGCTGGTTTTGCCAGAGCCTATCAAGAGTTTTGGCCAGTATACGATTAAAGCCAAGCTGCACAGCGAAGTCGCAGCCGATATAAAGGTTGCCGTCGGCGAAGAATAAGCTGCCTAGACACGCATCCCCCAATGCATTTTTGCTGCATTGGGGGATTATTTTGCGTTTTTTGGATAGGTTGCCGGATAACGTTTAATGCCGTTTTGCATTAAACAGAAATTAAATACCTTCCTTTCTTCCCTGCTGATTTAGCAATTTGAAAAAATATAGCATAAAACCAAATCAAATGGGCAATAGTAGAAATAAAGTAATCTATGACGATACTGCACAAAAGCTTTTTTATGTAATTTGTGTTTTTTATTGCACATAAAATGCTTCGTTCAAATGTTGACTAAAATGGAATAATCTGCTTTACATAGATAAAGGCTTCTTGGCAACAATAGTAGTGCAGCCCGAGGTACCCAAAAATATAGTTTATTTAAGGAGTAATTACAATGGCTAGCAGATCTAATCGACTTGTTGTTCCCGAAGCTAGGGAAGCTATGAATAAGTTTAAGATGGAAGCCGCGAGCGAAGTCGGCGTTAACCTGAAGCAGGGTTATAATGGCAACCTGACCTCCCGCGAAGCTGGTTCCATCGGTGGCCAGATGGTCAAAAAGATGATCGAAAGTTACGAGAACGGCCTGAAATAACCGAAATTTATAACTTTCTTTCAAAATTAGTTATAAGATCGTCCTAAAATAAGGGCGTAACGGAGAGTTGAATTTCTCCCAAAAAAGACGGGTAAAGCTTAAGCTTGCCCGTCTTTTCTTTGCTTTCAGAAGTATAAATGATTCCCCTGCTCTTTCCTGGCTCCATTATTCCGATTCGCTTATTTTCTCTTGACGGGGTTTAGAATTTGTGATAAATTTGCATTGCAGTTAGATTGGCTCGATGGACTTTATCTACCATACAAAAAGGGGGATTCCTATGCGTTTTCGCAAGCTTTTTCCGTCGGCTCTTTGTGCGGTGTTCATCTTGCTGACCGCCTGCTCGCCGGCTGAAGATCGGAATCTTTTGCAAATTAACGGCGTAAAGCAACTGTACGTTTCCGGTTCGTATATGTTTACGGATCTGGACGGGACGCTGTATCAGGTGTCTGAAACGGACGGTCTGCCCGTTTGTATGCTGGAAAATGTTGTGTCCTTTGGCTCATTCGGCAATTTCAACTGGGCCATTACGGCTGACGGGGCGCTTTATACCTGGGGCGAAAACAATTATGGAGAGCTTGGTAACGGCACCCTTGAAGACAGTGCCACACCGCAGAAAATCCTGGAAAATGTGGCCGCGGCCGGCACGCATTATGATTATGTGAGTTGGGCGCTGACGAATACCGGCGATTTATACACTTGGGGAGATAGTTGCGCAGGCCAGTTGG
>DUUG01000134.1 GCA_012841675.1 Clostridiales bacterium | reverse complement strand
CCGCCGAAACGACCGTTCCGGTGCCCTGCTATGCTAACGTTCCGATTGCCCTCGCCGGGAAGCTGCGAATAATCCAGCAAACCAACCCCCCGGTTAAGCACAGCAAGCTCCGTCCCGTCCAAAACCGGTCGAACCTGGTTTAATTTGGGGATGATAAGCGTCAGCTGCTTATCCTTATATCGCTGCCTTTCCGTGGTGATAAACAGCTTGTCATGGGGCAGCCCGTCATTTGCCCACGCCGGCGGCGTTGCCACCGTAGCAGGCGCCCCTAAGGAAAATGATGCTTTCGTGCCGACAGCCGGTATTTCCGTCTCCGTTAGGGGCGGCTCAACAAAACCGGTATTGGTAGATGGCAAATTCGTTTCAACATTACTTTCAATCGGCTCCCCATCGGGCAAACCGGGAAGCGTAGGCAAAGTAACTTCCGCCGAAACCGTCTGCAACCCGTCCTCATTCTCCAAGGTATTGCCATACCAGACCACATACAGTGCCGCCGCCACAACCAGCAGCAAAACAGGGTAAAACTGGTTCTTTTTCATCGTAAGCGCCTTTCTCATTTGTCCGTTAAGAAATCTCCAGCTGCCTCACCTTGCAGTTTAACTTGACGGGTATGTATTTATGTTTGCGGAATGCCGTGGTAATACGGTTCATAACCATCTGGCTGTCCTCAAAGTTTGCACCCGGAAGCATCAAAACGTATTGCGCGTCGCTGTATCTGGAAACTTCATCCCCCCGCCGCAGACCGTTTACCAACACCTGCAACAACACATCCATTGAGTTGTTCAAAACAGCCAGCGCCGGAACAGAACCGTCCGACATGGTGACAGTAATAAGCCCCAGGTGAATAGAAGTGCCGGTGCGGCTTGCCTGCCGTGCCGCTAAACGATACGCTTCTCGGAAAAACCCAAAATCGCATACAAACGCACCGGGCCGCCGCTCCGTTTCCTGCAGGCTTTTTTGAATAATGCTAAGATCCGTCTCCAAGCTCTGCTGGATCTTCATAATTTCATGATACAGCGCTTGCAGCTCCTCCGATGGATGCACGCCCAACGCCCGGTACAGCATTTCCGTGGCGGACTCGTATCTGTTCTGTGCCTGGGCGTTTTTCCCCTGAAACAGAAGCGACCGAATCAAAAGAATATGCAGCGTCTCATCATAAGCGTCCCGCCGCAATGCTTCCGAGCACACGGCCTCCATCTCGCTATATTCTCCGGCTTGCTGCAGCAAAGTGGCATATTCCTTTGTCATGGTCAAAAACAGCGAATGATAGTGCGTCCGCAAAGGAATCGTCCAAAGCTGCAGCGACAGTTGGGGCAAAAATTCTTCTTTATATAAGGAAAACGCCTTTTGGTAATACGCCTGCCGCATGGCCGGCGCCAAGGCGGCATTCCTTGCCTGCACGCAGAGAGCCTCCATCTCCTCGGCATCAATAATACAGCGAATTTCCCGGTTCCAAGCATACCCGCCCCGTTGAGATATTATAAAGGATACATCTTCCCCAAACACATCCGCCAACGTGCGGCGAAGCCGGGAAAAAAGCGTTTTCATGGCGCTGACCGGGTTTACAATGTTATCATCCGACCAAATGGCATCCAAAAGCTCCGCCTGGGGCACAACGCGCTGCTTGTTGAGAAGGAGATACGCCAGAACGCTCCACATTTTCACAGAACGGTTCTGCTCATCCGAAATCACTTTTCCGTCATACTGCAACCGAAACCGCCCGAAAAGCCAAACCCTTGCTTCCGGGCTGCCGTTTACGGAAAAACCGTCCTGCATCATGGTTAACACCTCGCTAATGCCAAATCACCCATAAAAACACAAAAACCATAAATCCTGTACTTTGTATTATAACTTGGCGTAAGGATAAAAACAAGGGGAAAAAACTGAAAAACCGACGTTTTTTTGATTTAATAAACACATTTATCCGTTTTTCCTTTTCTTCCCTGTGAAACCGAAATGTAACCCCGCTGTTTTATACTTATAAAAAAGATACTAAACGGGCTGGGTCCCTCTAAGGAGATGACATCATGTCTAAACGCCGGTTTCAAAGACAGACCTTTATAATACAGATTCTAAATAACCAGCACGCCTCATGGCAAGGAACTTTAACTTGGATTGACAGCAACGAAACCAAGGAATTCCGAAGCGCATTAGAGCTAATTCGCCTAATGGACAGCGCCGTTGCATCGCAAAACGCAAATAACAAGAAAAATATTTCAGATGCAACCGAAATGTAACTCTACATATATATGATGGTATCATTGGAAATTATAAGTATAACCCATTTTTTAGAACGGAAAGGAGCTAACACATGAGCATGCAATTTAAAGCCAAAGCAAAACGGTGGATAGGTTTTCTAATGGCCGCTCTGCTCGTATGCAACCTCATCCCCGCAAGCATTTTCGCAACCTCCTCTTCTGAATACGCCAGCCGCGTGGCATACTCCGGCGGCACACTGTACTACGACGCCAAAGGAAATGAAGTCGGAAGCAACTCCGACTATGCCGTAAAAATCAGCAAAACGGCGGAACAGGGGGACAAAGAGCATGAATTTGATATCACGCTTACAGTAACCCCTAAAGACAAAGAAGTAGAGATTAAGAAAAAAATCGGTGCCGATATTGTCCTTGTTTTCGACGTGTCCACCAGTATGGATTATACCACAAACAATAATACACCTAGTCATAGCGCATGGAAACTCGAAGAAACCCGGTGGACTGCACTAAAGGCCGCGGCCGACAGGTTTATTGATGAGATG
>DUUG01000133.1 GCA_012841675.1 Clostridiales bacterium | reverse complement strand
GGCGGCAAAAACCGCCTCCCGCTGCTTATCGTTTAAGTAGGCATATTCTTTCTTTAAGATAGCACGGCGCAGTTCCAGATACTGCCCTTTTAAATCTTCCGTAAGCATGGCGCCCTCCTTTTTCTTCTATTGTACCTGAATTTTCGGAAATCCGCAACCGTTCCTTCTCTTGAAAACGGCAATGAAATGACGTACAATTATCCCGATTGCTAGAAAGGTGGTAAAATAATGAAATTTCAGTACTTAGGAACGGCAGCGGCAGAAGGTTGGCCGGCTCTTTTCTGCAACTGTGACAACTGTGAAAAAGCGAGAAAAGCCGGCGGAAAAAATATCAGAACCCGCTCCCAAGCTCTGATCGACGATACGCTCTGCATCGACATTCCGCCCGACACTTATGCCCATATTCTGCAAAACAATTTAGAAGCCTACAAATGGACCGGCTTAATCGTCACCCACACCCACTCAGACCATTTCCACAGCAGCGACCTGACAAACTGGCATCCTCCCTTTGGGCTCAGCGGCAGCTTCCTGCAGGTTTACGGCAACGAAGGAGTTGTCGAAACTGTAACCCGTTTGTTAGATGGGCGTGATCCAGAGAGAAAGCGCATGAACGTGACCCTCGTGCAGCATTTTGTTCCGTTTTATCATGGAAAATATGAAATCACGCCCCTGCCCGCCAACCATGATAAAAATCAGAACTGCCACATCTACATCATAGAAGATGGGCAGTCCCGTGTTCTGTATGGAAATGATACCGGGTATTTCCCGGACAGCGTATGGCCCTTTATCGAAGGCATGCATTTTGATCTCGTAAGCCTAGACTGCACCCATGTGCTGGACCATAACCGGCATAACCACATGTCCCTAGACGTTTGCAACGAAGTCAAAGAACGTATGCTTGCCAGCGGCTGTGACGAGAAAACGAAATTCATTGTCACCCATTTTTCCCACAACGGCATTGCCATTCACGATGAGCTATTGCCCCATGCGGAAGCTTTGGGCTTTGACGTTGCCTATGACGGGATGATTATAAACCTCTAACGGCTTTGGCCAGTTCCGCCCAGTCGGAAACGGCGTAGTACGTATGCCCTTTCCATGTTTTTTGGGTCAAGCCGCCTTCGTACTTCCGCTCGATAATAAAGGGAAGCATGCCGGCCCCGGCGCCGCCTTCCACATCGGGTACATGCTCGTTGCCGCAGTACCAGCATTCGGAGGCGGCAACGCCGGCCCGTTTGGCCGCCGCTTCAAACACATCCGGCCCCGGCTTGCAAAAGAGCAGATCGGCGCTTGTGATGACAAACTCCATATGGTTATCGGGCAGCCCCTTGTCGATGGCGATGGCCATGCCCTCGGCGGAAAAGGTTGTATTGCTGATAACGGCGGTGCGGATGCCGCATTCGTGCAAGGCGGATAAAAGCTCTTGAATTCCGGGCGTGGGCCAGCGTTCGGAATTGTGGTCGTCAAAAATGTTTTCGCATTCTCTAAGAGAAATAGTATATGTAAGGCCCGAGCGCATAAACAGATTTCGAAGCATGGAGGAAAGCGTTACATCTACATAATACCCCTCTGGCGTTTTCAGATGGCCCATATAGCGCGCTTCCATCCCTCTCCAGAGTTTTGCCATCTCCTCTGCGGTGGTAACCTCCGGGTTTTCGGCCGCAAGGCGCAAAGCCTCCATGCCAGAAAGAAGCTGAAACGGACCGTCGTCGAACAAAGTACCGCCAAAATCAAAAAATACCCACTTCGGCTTAAACATTCTCTTTCCTCCAGTCATTTTCAATACTCTGGCATATTCTTGAGCATTATACAGGACTGTAAAACTATTGTCAATAAAAGGAGAATTTCTATGCGGCCTATGGAAACGTCCCACTCACTTGCGGAAAAAGACCTCGTATTTTACGATGTGAATCAAGCTCCCTTTGCCCTTTACGGCCTTTGCCCCGAAGAAGAAGGCTTTACGCGTGTCCCTGCTCAGATAGCCGCCGACACCTCGCCCAGTGTGGCTGTTTTGGCAAAGCATATGTCCGGCGTTCGGCTTCGTTTTTCCACCGATTCTCCCTATGTAGCCATCCAAGTCAAAATGC
>DUUG01000132.1 GCA_012841675.1 Clostridiales bacterium | reverse complement strand
CGTTTTTAAATGGAAGAATTGATTTAGTTGAAGCTGAATCAGTTATGGATTTAATTGAAGCTCAAAATGAAAGTGCCCTGGTGGACGCTGGGTGTCAGCTTGTCCGTATGACAGTGCCGGACTCTGAGGCGGTGGCAGTTTTTGCCAAGGTGCGGGAGCAGGTGGATGTTCCCCTTTGCGCCGACATTCATTTTGACTACAAAATGGCCATAGAAGCGGCCGCGGCGGGGGCGGATAAAATCCGCATTAACCCCGGCAATATCGGCGGCGCCGACCGGGTCAAAGCGGTGGTAGAGGCTTGCCGTGCGAAGGGAATCCCCATCCGCATTGGGGTCAACAGCGGCTCGTTGGAAAAAGAGGTGCTGGCCAAGTTTGGGAAAGCCACACCCGAAGCCATGGTGGAAAGCGCGGCAAGGCATATTGCATTGCTGGAAGCGCTGGATTTTGCCGACATTTGTCTTTCCCTGAAGTCATCCGACCCGCAGAGAACCATTGCGGCCAATCTGCTAGCGGCCGAGCGCTTTCCGTACCCGCTGCATTTGGGTGTCACAGAGGCAGGGCGCGGGCAAAGTGCTAGCTTAAAAAGCGCGGTTGGCATCGGCGGCCTTCTTGCCATGGGCATTGGGGACACCATACGGGTGTCCATGACGGGGGATCCCGTTCCCGAGGTGGCGGCGGGCTTTGCCATTTTGCAGGCCGCCGGGCGGCAGACAAGGGGCATTAACATAGTATCCTGTCCTACTTGCGGCCGCTGCGGCGTGGATTTAGAGAAAATTGCACTTTTGGTGGAAGAAAAGCTGGCCGGGGTGGAAACGGACCGTGTGGTCACCGTGGCGGTTATGGGCTGTGCCGTCAACGGCCCGGGCGAGGCAAAATCCGCCGACGTGGGGATTGCCGCGGGCAAAGGCGAAGTGCTTTTATTTAAAGAAGGCAAGATTATCCGCCGCGTTCCGGAAGCCCAGGCAGCAGACGCTCTTTACTCGGAGGTTTTGTCATACTTAGGAGATTAGAATGAAAAAGAAACTCTTGCAGGCGCTGCCGCTTTTTGTGCCGACGGAGCCATTGCGTTCTTTGGCGGAAGCGGCGGAGATTATAAATATCGCCTTGCAGCGCGAAGAAAAAATTATGGAGCTGACGGTGCAGTTTGACCGTCTTGTCCCGCCGGAAACGCTGACTGCCCTTTCCGCCGGGATAGCTTCTACATATCGTCTGACGGAGGCAAGAATTATTGACCGCCTGCCGGCAGATTTGCTCAACAAAACGGCCATTGCGTACTTAGTGGAAGAAACCACAGCTCGCTTCCCTTCGGCGGCGGGCTTTTTTTCCGGCTGCTTAATAGATCTGTCCCACGATGCGAAAACCGTGACCATTACGCTGGCAGACGGCGGGAAAGAGCTGGTGGAGGCATTAGGCTGTGTTTCGTTTATGCAAAACCAGTTGCGCCAGCGGTTTTCTGTGGCAGTGCAGGTGAAAATCGAGGAGGCCGCGGCGGCAAACCCCAAGGACAAGCTCGATCAGTACGTCGCCGTGGTGGAAAAAGAGCTGGCAGAGCAAACACCGCCGGCGCCGGTTGTGCAAACGCCGACGGAACCAACGCCAGCACCGGCCCAAGCTCCGCCGCCCAAACCGGAGAGGAATTTCCGCCGGCCAAGGGCGCCGAAGCCTACTGATGTTCCCGAAGAAAATGTTATTTTAGGCAAGCTCTTTGGTGAGCCGTCTGTTCCCATGGACGAAGTCACATTGGAAAGCGGCCCTGTGGCCGTTTGCGGCGAGGTCTTTGATTTAGAGGTGCGGCTTGTTCGGGATGGAGCTATGACGGTTATAACCGCCGACATAACGGATAAAAAAGGCTCGGTTCGGGTTAAGCGCGTCATGGATACGCAGAAAGCCAACATTATCTTAGAAAAGCTCAAAAAGGGCGCTTATATCCGTGTGCGCGGTGATATGGAGTATGACCGGTTTTCAGATGATACCATCTTGAAGCCCCTGGACATGTATATAGCAGAAAGACCGCCTGCACGCATGGACAATGCGCCTAAAAAGCGTGTAGAGCTGCATTTACATACGACTATGAGCGCCATGGACGGCGTGTCCAACGCTTCCACTTTAATTCAGCAGGCCATTGCCTGGGGTCAGCCGGCGGTGGCCGTTACAGACCACGGCGTCACACAGGCGTTTCCCGAAGCCATGTATGCCGCCGGTGGGAAAATCAAGGTCATTTACGGCATGGAAGGCTACTTTGTCAACAATGCCGACGATCTGGGGGCCGTCCGCGGCAACCAGGATGAGATGCTTTCCGGCGAGTTTGTCTGCTTTGACATTGAAACCACTGGCACCGATCCGAGAACAGACGGCATTACGGAGATTGCCGCCGTTATTGTCAAAGACGGCGAAGTGCTTGACACTTTTCACACCTATTCCAATCCCGGCCGCCTGATTCCCCCCTTTATCACCGAGCTGACCGGGATTACCAACGCCATGGTGCAGGACGCACCGCCCAATGCCGAGGCGGTGGCCGCTTTCCGTGCCTTCTGCGGCAACCGGATTGTGGTGGCCCACAATGCGGCGTTTGACACCAGCTTTGTGCAAAGTGTCAGCGCGGAAGCCGGCTGCCCGTGGGACGAGCTTACCTCCATTGATACGTTAGCACTGGCAAGGGTGCTCATGCCGAACATGACGCGCCACAGGCTCAATATTGTGGCCGAGGCCCTTGGCCTGCCCCAATTCCGCCACCATAGCGCCCTAGAGGACACCAAGGTCTTAGCGCAGATTTTCATCCGCTTTGTGAGCATGCTTACAGAGCGCGGGGCGGAAAAGGTTTCCGATTTGAACGAAGTGCTGGCGAACATCACACGGGAAGCCAACGGCCAAGGATCCGGCCTCTCGACTTTGCCGGTGCGGCACATTATCCTGTTGGTAAAAAACACAACGGGCCTAAAAAACCTCTACAAGCTTGTTTCCATGGGGCATTTGAAATATATGAACCGCCGCAAACAGCCGATTATTCCCAAAAGCGAGCTGATGAAGCATCGAGAAGGGCTTTTGGTAGGCTCTGCCTGTGAAGCAGGGGAGCTGTATCGGGCGGTGATGGAAGGGCGGGACATGAAAGAGCTTCGCCAAATTGCGAAGTTTTATGATTTTCTGGAAATCCAGCCCCTTGGGAACAACGAATTCCTCCAAAGAAGCAGCCCGGCCTATACAAAAGAGGATATTATCGGTTTCAACAAGCAGATTGTGCGTCTGGGACAGGAGCTTTCCATTCCCGTGGTGGCCACGGGCGACGTGCATTTCTGTGAACCGGAGGACGAGCTGTTCCGCCGAATTTTGATGGCCGGCAAGGGCTTTGAAGATGCCGATCAGCAGGCCCCTCTCCATATGCGCACAACGGAGGAGATGCTGGCAGAGTTTACATATTTGGGTCGGAAAAAGGCATACGAAGTGGTGGTGGAGAACACTAACTTCATTGCCGACCAAATTGAAAACATCAAACCCGTGCCCGACGGCATGTTCCCGCCGGAACTGCCCGGCTCTGCCGAGGAGCTGGAGTACCTGACGTACAGCAAGGCCTACGAACTGTATGGAGATCCGCTACCGGAAATTGTGTCGGAACGAATTGCAAAGGAGCTTGGATCGATTATCAAGCACGACTTTGACGTTATGTACATGATTGCCCAGAAGCTTATCCAGCGGTCCAACGAAAACGGCTATATGGTTGGTTCCCGAGGCTCGGTAGGCTCGTCTGTGGTGGCGTTCTTTTCGGGCATTACGGAAATTAATGCCCTTCCGCCCCATTACCGCTGTCCTTCCTGCCACTATTCGGATTTCAACGTGGACGATACCGACTGCGGGCTTG
>DUUG01000131.1 GCA_012841675.1 Clostridiales bacterium | reverse complement strand
AGCGCTTTCCGTACCCGATATTGACAGTTACATTGGCTTGGCACATACCTTGTTTGCCCTTGAGGACATTTACGGGCTGACCGTTGAGGAAACCCCCGACGGTGAAATTTGCCTTAAAATCAAAAACAACAGAGGTCGTAGCACCGAAGAACTTTTGAAAATCCTTGCCGCTTGGAAAGAGCAGGCGGATAAATGCAAGTCCGGTGAGATCACCAAAGATACATACGACGAGTGGCGTTATAATTATCCGAAGTACGACACCACACGCATTTGGGCGAAGGTTCCTTCGCAGGAACTCAGTGATGCGATGGTCGAAGCCTTCAAAGACAAACTCAAAGATATGTAATTTAAGCGACAAAAAAGAGCTATTAGATTTCGTACAAAAATCTAATAGCTCTTAATTTTATTTATGAATAATTTTCAGATGTTGCCAAAACGTTGCCACGAGGCTTTTTCAAACCTCAAAAACCCAGTATTTATGCGGGTTTTCAGCGTTTTTGGTATTATTCCCACTCAATCGTCGCCGGGGGTTTGGATGTGATGTCGTACACGATGCGGTTGGTGCCGGGAACTTCGCTAATAATCCGAGAGGACACCTTGTCCAGCACCTCGTAGGGGATGCGCACCCAGTCGGCCGTCATGAAATCGGTGGTCGCAACGGCGCGCAGGGCCAGCACATTTTCAAAGGTGCGCGCATTGTCCATCATGCCGACGGTTTTCGTCTCGGTCAGCACCGTAAAATACTGGTGGATGGACTTTTCCAGACCCGCCGCGGCAATTTCGGCGCGGAAAATAGCGTCGCTTTCCCGTACAATGCGGAGTTTATCCTCCGTAATCTCACCCATGACGCGGATGGCAAGGCCGGGGCCGGGGAAGGGCTGGCGCCAGACAAGATGCTCCGGCAAGCCAAGGGCAAGCCCCAGCTTGCGCACCTCGTCCTTAAACAGGGGGCGCAGAGGCTCGATAATCTCGCGGAAATTTACAACATCGGGCAAGCCGCCCACGTTGTGGTGGCTTTTGATGACGGCGGCCTGTCCCGGGCCGCTTTCGATGACGTCGGGATAGATGGTGCCCTGGCAGAGGAAGTCTACGGTTCCGATTTGTTTTGCGTATTTTTCAAACACGCGGATAAACTCCCGGCCGATGATTTTGCGCTTTTGCTCAGGGTCGGATACTCCCTTCAAATGGGAAAGGAAATGCGCCTGTTCGTTGGCGCGGAGAAAATTCAGGTCGAAATGGCCTTTGAAGGCCTCTTCCACTTCGTCGCCTTCGTCTTTGCGCATTAAGCCGTGATCCACGAAAACGCAGGTCAGCTGTTTTCCGACGGCTTTGCTCACAAGAGCTGCGCAGACGGAGGAGTCGACGCCGCCCGAAAGGGCCAGCAGCACCTGTCCGTTGCCGACGGTTTTGCGGATTTCCTCTATGGCGGTTTCCGCGTATTTTTCCATGGTCCATCCGCCGGAAAGGCCGCAAATTCCGAACAGGAAGTTCTTTATCACCGTATTGCCGCACTCAGTGTGGCTCACTTCCGGATGGAACTGCACGCCGTACAGGCGCTTTTCGGCATTTTCCATGGCCGCTATGCAAGCATCCGTCCGCCCTGTGATCACAAACGGCTCAGGCAGGGAAGATACAACAAAGCTATGGCTTATCCAGCAGGCAGAATTTTCCTGCACGCCTTCTAAAAGAGTGCTTTTTGCAGTAGGAGTCAAAGTGGCACGGCCGTATTCTTGCGCAAGTCCTTCTTCCACACGGCCGCCGGATAAGTGGGCAATCAGCAAGTGACCGTAGCAGATGCCAAGAACCGGCACACCAAGGTTCAAAATTTCCAAATCAAAGGAAGGGGCGGCGGGGGAGGTTGCATCGGCAGGACCTCCCGTCAGGATAATGCCGGCGGGGGCCATGGCCTTCACCTGCTCGACCGACAGGTTGCAGGGATGCACCTCGCAATATACCTCAAATTCCCGGACTCGGCGGGCGAGTAGCTGACTGTGCTGCCCTCCGAAATCCAGAATCAGAACCATTTCAGGCTTCTTCATGAAAATAATCCTTTCTTTTGCGTAGGAGTTCAAGCTATATATCCATATTTTATCATATTTTTGCACAGTTTTCCACGAAAACACCGCAGCATATACAACAAGATAAGTCGGCAAACCCTGCTTTCGGAGATGACAATCTGTTTAATCATGGGGGGAATCAGAGCCATTACAAGTATTCTCATTATTTTCCATGTTTTTTCCTTGGACTTTTTGGAAAAATAAAAACAAACCGGCCGCGGATGATAAAGTTGGCGGCTTTGGAAGAAGGAGAAACTATGAAAAAACAGCTTTTGGCAGTATTGTTATTACTGGTGCTGGTCGTTTCGGCCGTCGCT
>DUUG01000130.1 GCA_012841675.1 Clostridiales bacterium | reverse complement strand
CCATTAAGCGTCCTGCTTCCCACGGGGGAGGTACTTGGAATGCATCTTTTGAAGGTGTGGTCAACAGCCTGACAAGAAGATACAACGAAGCGGCGGGGGAGGAAGTGCGCAGCCGCTACGAAGAGTATATGAGCGAGGAAGCTTGCCCGGTCTGCAAGGGAAAACGGTTGAAAAAGGAAAGCTTGGCCGTTACCGTTGGAGGCATGAATATTGCCGATTTCTCCGATTTTTCCGTGGATGAGGCTATCCGTTTTATGGAAAACCTCCGCCTTACGGAAAAAGAGAGCATGATTGCCCGCCGAATTATCAAGGAAATTAAAGAAAGGCTGCAATTTCTGCAAAGCGTTGGCCTTTCATATTTAACCATGTCGCGCTCATCGGGCACTTTGTCCGGCGGCGAAAGCCAGCGAATTCGACTGGCAACCCAGATCGGGTCGTCTTTGATGGGTGTTCTCTATATCCTGGACGAGCCGAGCATTGGCCTGCATCAGAGAGATAACGACCGTTTGCTTGCCACGCTGAAACGCCTGCGCGACATCGGAAACACCCTCTTAGTGGTGGAACACGACGAAGAAACCATGCTGGCGGCGGACTATATTGTGGACGTGGGCCCTGGCGCGGGTGCCAACGGTGGGCATATTGTCTGCGTGGGCACCTTAGAGGACGTGAAGGCGTGTTCTGCATCCATAACGGGACAGTATTTGACAGGGAAAAAGAAAATCCCCGTTCCCAGCGTTCGAAGGGAAGGAAACGGCAAGGTTCTCACCGTGCGCGGCGCTTCTGAGAATAACCTGAAAAATATTGACGTGTCGTTTCCGCTGGGGAAAATGATTTGCGTAACCGGCGTGTCCGGCTCAGGCAAATCCACCCTTGTAAACGGCATATTATATAAAAAGCTGGCCATGGCTTTGAATAGGGCTCGAACCAGGCCGGGCAAGCATGATTTCATCGAAGGAATCGAGCATTTGGACAAGGTCATTGAAATTGACCAGTCTCCCATCGGGCGGACGCCTCGCTCCAACCCGGCTACGTATACAACGCTGTTTACCGACATACGCGAGCTGTTTGCATCCACGCAGGCGGCGAAAATCCGCGGCTATGGGCCGGGACGGTTTTCCTTTAACATCCGGGGCGGGCGGTGCGAAGCCTGCAGCGGCGACGGCTTAATTAAAATTGAAATGCACTTCCTGCCGGATGTGTATGTGCCTTGCGATGTCTGCAAGGGCAAGCGGTACAACCGGGAGACGCTGGAGGTGCATTACAAAGGAAAAAGCATTCACGATGTGCTGCAAATGTCTGTGGATGAGGCCGTTGTTTTCTTTGAAAACCATCCTAAGATCCGCCGGAAGCTGGAAACCCTGTCTCAGGTAGGGCTTGGCTATATTCGTTTAGGTCAGCCCAGCACCACCTTGTCCGGCGGAGAGGCGCAGCGTGTGAAACTGTCGGCGGAGCTTTCTCGCCGTGCTACCGGGCGAACGCTGTATATTCTCGACGAACCGACCACCGGCCTGCATATGGCCGATGTACACCGGCTGATTGAGGTGCTTAACTCGCTGGCCGATGCGGGCAATACCATTGTGATTATCGAGCATAATCTCGATGTGATTAAAACGGCCGACTATGTTATCGACCTGGGACCGGAAGGCGGCAACATGGGCGGACAAGTTGTCTGCTGCGGCACCCCGGAGGAAGTGGCCGCTTGTGACCGGTCATACACGGGAATCTATCTGCGCAAATATTTGGCCAAGAAGTAATACGACGGGCCGGACCAAAGGAAACGAATTGTTTTCGGCGGTCTGGCCCTTTACTATAGGAAAACACCGGAAATGTATTCCTTTTTCGGGTGAAATATGGTACAATAAGGGTATCCCACTTCGAATAGATAGAAAACAGAGGAGCATATTGGTTCATCATAAAGTTTGGCTTGCTGTTCGAATCCAAAACAACAAAAGAAAGGCAGGAAGCACAATGCTGCTTGCGGAAATGGAAAAGCTTTTTACCACTTTGTACGGGCACGGGGAGAAGCCGCGCCTGTTTTTTGCGCCCGGCCGTGTCAATTTAATCGGCGAACATATTGATTACAACGGCGGATACGTTTTCCCCGCTGCGTTAGAGCTTGGAAATTACGTTTATGTAAGATCCAACGGCACGAATACCGTTCGTCTGGCCGCGGAGGATCTTCCCGGCACTATGGTTACCTGCGATTTAGATGCCTTAGAGTCGAAAAAAGGCCGTGATTGGGGTGCCTATCAGCTTGGCGTGTTTTTTGAGCTACAAAAGGAAGGCCGGGTTCTGCCCGGTGCGGACTTTTTGTATTTTAGCAACTTGCCTTTCGGCGCGGGGCTTTCTTCTTCTGCTTCCATCGAAGTGGCCACGGCCTTTGCCATGCTTGGGCTACTTGGCGAAACGCCGGACAGGCGGGCCGTTTCGCTTCTTTGCCAGCGGGCGGAGAATCTTTTTGTCGGCGTCAATTGCGGCATTATGGACCAGTACGCCTGCGCCAACGGGGAGGAAGGCTGTGCCATGCTTTTAGATTGCGCCAAGGTGGAAAGCGTGCAGGTGCCCTTGCCCTTGGATGGGTATGTGATGGTCATTGGAAACACCAATAAAAAGCGTTCGCTGGCCGATTCGAAATACAACGAGCGCCGTGCTGAATGCGACGCGGCTTTGGCCGCTTTATCCGAAGGCAAACCGGGGCTTTCTGCCCTTTGCGAGCTGACGGAGGAGGAATTTGCCGCTTTGTCGGATAAAATTACCGATGAAACCGTTCGCCGCCGGGCGAGCCATGCCGTTTCGGAGAATGCCAGAGTGCTTGCTTCCGTGGAGGCGCTTAAAAACCGCGACTTGGCCGCTTTCGGCCGGCTATTGAACGAATCTCATTTCTCCCTGCGGGATTTATACGAAGTCACCGGGTTTGAGTTGGATACCATGACCGAGCTTGCCCGCGGGCAGGAAGGATGCATCGGAAGCCGGATGACGGGGGCCGGTTTCGGCGGCTGCACCATCAGTATTGTCAAGGAAGAATGTGTTGCCGAGTTTACGGAAAAAGTGGGCGCGGCGTATAAGGAAAAAACGGGGCTTGCAGCGGATTTCTACATTTCCAAAGCGGGCAAAGGCGCCTGCGAACTTTAACACGCTACAACATTTGACAGGGGGTAGGCACATTGGCGGAGACCGGTTTTGTAAGAGACAAACTGGATATAAAATTCCTTCTTCTGTTTGTGCTGGCCAATCTGGAGGTTTCAGCCGGTTTCGACGATATTATGGAGATGGCCCTCATTGAAGACACCATCAGCTATTTGGATTGCGCCGATGCGTACTACGAGCTGAAAGAGAGCGGCCATTTAGAGGAAAGCGAGAACGGCGTTGTCATTACCGCCAAGGGCCGCGAGGCTCTGGAGGCATACGGCAACCGCCTGCCCTCCAGCGTCCGTCGGCAGGCCCAGCGTTCGGTGCTGCGCACTATGGCGCGCCTGCGCCAAGATGCGGCCGTAACCGTTGAAACCACGCAGAAGGACGATAAAACCCTTATTACTTCTATGAAAATGTCTGACGGACGCGACGAGATTATCCGCATTGATATGCTGGTGGTCAACCGTGCGCAGGCAGTCATGCTGGAAAAGAATTTTCGGAAAAACGCAGGTGTTATTTACAACGCTGTATTGGAAACTCTCCTAAAGGAGTACGAAGAAGCAGATCCAAAGCCTGAAAAATTTAGAGACGAGGTTTAATTTGCTTGGGAAAGAGGGAAGAAACATGCGGCTTAAGACCCTTCGGAAATCTATCGGCCTTACATTGTTGTTAGGATGTATTCTTTTGACCGGATGCGGCGGGGAAGGTGCGCCCCCTGAGACAACGCCGGAGCAGACGACTTCGCCTCCGGTGTCCATAGAAACCATTGAATATACCTTTACCGTTGACAGCGCATTTACCTCCCCAGAGGAAACCACCGCACCGGAGGGTCAGGAAGAGCCGATCCTTAGCAACATTCTCACGGGGCTGCCGCTTGCAGAAGGAGACGAGGGAACCCGCCGTCCCGTAGCGGTGGTTATCAATAATATAAAACGTGCTTTGCCGCAGTCGGGTATTTCCCAGGCAGATGTGATTTTTGAAATAGAAGCCGAGGAAACGATTACGAGGCTTATTGCTGTGTTCTCAGATCCCTCCCAGGTGGGCAAGATTGGAACTGTCCGGTCGACTCGGTCGGCGTTTGTAAATGTCTGTGCCGGGCTGGATGCGTTTATGGTGCATGCAGGCGGCTCTCCGCAGTCGTATACGGATATGAAACAGCTTTCTGTGTCTAATATTGACGGAATTTACGACGGAATTACCTTTTATCGCGATCAGAACCGTATGAAAAATGCCGGTTATGAACACAGTATGTATACGACAGGGCAGCGCCTTGCCAAAAAACTGGATGCGCTGGCCAAAGCCGGAAAAAGAATGGGGCTTGCGTCCGGATATAAAGCTCCGTTTGCCTTCTTTGAAACGGATACGGCGCCTGCCAACGGGCAGAAATGCGTCAAGGTAACCACCATGTATGGCAGCTACCATCCGCGTTTTTCCTATCAGGAAAGCACGGGGCTGTATCTTAGATACGAGTATGGCGCTGCCCATATGGATGAAGATACCAAAACTCAGCTTGCATTTAAAAACGTGGTGGTTTTGTCGGTAACTTCCTCGCGGATTCCGGGAGATACGGCCATGCGCCGCCAGTTTAACGACGTGGGGAAGGGTACGGGCATATACGCCACCAACGGTGTTGTTGTGCCGATTCAATGGTCCAAGGCGAGTGCGACCGCTCCTCTTGTACTTATGGACGCGTCCGGGGAAATTCTTAAGCTAAATCCCGGCAAAACATTTATCAGCTACGTAAACGGAACGGAGAAATTTAAAACGGAATAGCCTAGTTTAGGCGAAAGGAATTTTGGTTTTATGTTTGAAAAACTTCTACTTTTAGAAGAAAAATACGAAGAATTATCTAGAAAAATTGAAGATCCCAATCTTTATAGCGATCCGCAAAATGCGGCGCGCCTTTTAAAAGAACAAAAAGAGCTGACTCCTATTATCGAGGCTTTCCGCGCCTATAAGAAAGCCATGCAGACCATGGAGGATGCGGAATCTCTGATGAGCGGCGGAAACGACCCCGAGCTGAAGGAACTGGCACGGGAAGAATACGAATCCGCCCGCCAGGAAATGGATGAGCTGACTCAGGAACTTAAAATTCTCCTCCTGCCCTCTGACCCCAACGATGAGAAAAACGTCATTGTGGAAATCCGGGGCGGTGCCGGCGGAGAAGAAGCCGCTTTGTTTGCCGGTGTGTTATACCGTATGTACGGCATGTATGCCGACCAGAAGCGGTGGACTGTGGAAAAGCTAACCTCTAACGAAACCGAGCTGGGCGGTTTCAAGGAAGTAAGCTTTATGGTGGAAGGCACGGGTGTGTATTCCCGGCTGAAGTTCGAAAGCGGCGTTCACCGTGTCCAGCGTGTGCCAGATACGGAAGCCTCCGGCCGGATCCATACGTCGACGGTTACGGTTGCCGTTCTGCCCGAGGCAGAGGAAGTGGAAGTGGAGATTAACCCTGCCGATTTGCAGATTGACACCTTCCGTTCCAGCGGTGCCGGCGGTCAGCATGTCAATAAAACCGAATCGGCCATTCGCATTACTCATGTGCCCACGGGCATTGTGGTGGAATGCCAGGACGAGCGAAGCCAGCACAAAAACAGGGAAAGAGCCATGAAAATCCTTCGCTCGAAGCTGTATGAGAAAATGCAGGCCGAGCAGCAGTCGCAGATTGCGGCCGAACGGCGCACCCAAGTAGGCACGGGCGATCGAAGCGAACGGATCAGAACCTACAACTATCCCCAAAGCCGCGTTACCGATCACCGCATTGGACTTACCCTCCATCGGCTGGAAGAAGTTTTAGACGGCGACTTAGATGAACTCATTGATGCGCTTGTCACAGCGGCGCAGGCAGAAAAACTCCAGCAGGCGGAAGCATGATGGACACGCGCATTTTAACAGTCGACCAGACTGCCCAAGCAGGGGAAATCCTGCGCCGGGGCGGACTGGTGGCGATTCCTACCGAAACGGTGTATGGACTGGCGGCCTCTGTGTTTGATGAAAGAGCTGTGGCGAATATTTACACGGCAAAAGGCCGTCCTTCGGATAATCCGCTGATTGTCCATCTGTCCGATGGGAAAGAAATGGAAAAATGCTGTCTGGATATTCCGGAGGAGGCGTGGCTTTTGGCCAAAACCTTCTGGCCGGGCCCCCTTTCCATGGTTTTGACAAAACGGCCGGAGATTCCGGCAATTGTCTCCGGCGGGCTGGACAGTGTGGCTGTCCGTGTTCCGGCGCATCCGGTGGCAAGAGCTGTCATAGCGGCGGCAGGCGTTCCGTTGGCCGCACCGTCGGCCAATTTGTCCGGATCACCCAGTCCTACCAAGGCCGAACACGTTATCCACGATTTGTCCGGTCGGATTGATGCCGTCATCGACGGCGGGCCTTGTCAGGTTGGCGTTGAATCCACAGTCATTGATATGCGAACAAAACCATTTCGGCTGCTTCGCCCCGGAGGGGTATCGAAAGAGCGGCTTGAGGCCGTACTGGGTGAAATTGAGGTGGACAGTGCCGTTTCCGGCAGCCTAACTAAAGAGCAGGCTCCGGCTTCGCCGGGGATGAAGTACCGTCACTACGCTCCGAATGCGCCGGTTTTGGCAGTTTGCGGGCCCGGAGAAGCATCGGCCCGCTATATTTCCCGGGAAATAAGGGAAAATGACGGTGTGATCTGTTATTCGGGGCAAGAAATGATATTTTCCAAAGCAAAAGCCGTCATTGGCTATGGGGAAGAAACGGATGATGCCGCGCTTGCTCGAAATATTTTCGATGTTCTTCGGCAGATGGATTTGCTTTCGCCGGAACGAATTTTCATTCAATGTCCGAATGACCGTGCTCTCGGCTTTGCAGTAGCAAATCGAATTAAAAAAGCGGCAGGATTTCATGTAATTTCAGCGCCAACGGAGGAAATACTATGATTCTGCTGGGAATTACGGGGCAAAGCGGCACGGGTACAACGACCGTTGGAAAAATTCTAGCTTCTACCGGTGTGCTTTTTATTAACGCCGACGAAGTTTACCACCGTTTGCTGGCGGAGGATGATGAGCTGAATTCCCAACTGGAAAAGGTCTTCGGCGCAGAAGTGATGGAAAACGGCCGTGTGAACCGAAAAGCCCTTGCCTCTGTTGTTTTTTCTGATCCGGCTGCTCTGGAACGGTTAAATTCCATTGCCCATGGCCGCGTTTTAAAGGAAATTCGCACGATTTTGGCGCAAAATCCAGGTCAGGATGCGGCGGTAGAGGCCATTGCCTTGTTTGAAAGCGGTTTTGCGGAGGAATGTACCCATACCGTGGCGCTTACGGCCCCCCTTGACATTCGCTTAGCAAGGATTATGGAACGGGACGAATTAAGCGAAGAAGCGGCCAAAGCAAGGCTTGCCGCCCAGAAAGATGCCTCTTTCTATACCTTGCGCGCGCAATATGTCATAGAAAACACCAACGACCTGTCTGCCCTGCAGGAAAAGGTGCTTGCCTTGTGGAATTTCATAAAGCAAGAGCCAAAGGCAAATGGGCAAACGTCCTAAGGGTGAGGTTCTCTTGGGAGAAACGCCCTGTAAATGCGTTGTGCTTTGAATTAAGGAGGAAAAGATATGTCGGAAGAAAAAGACCTTCGTAAGACGTTGCTGGTGCAGCGCGTAAACGGTTTTGATTTTCTAAGCCGCGATGAAGTAATTGCCGCATCCAACTATGCTCCGGGCTATAAAAAGTATCTGGATGAAGGAAAAACGGAGCGTTCGTCCGTATTGGCGTCTAAAGCCCTTGCCGAAGGGGCAGGATATGTCCCTTACGTTCGCGGCATGACTTTAAATCCCGGTACGAAGGTGTACACCATTCACCGTGACAAGGCTATTATGCTCGCCCATATTGGCCAAAAGCCTTTGGAGGAGGGCGCTTTGTTTGCGGCGGCTCATCTGGACGCACCGAGACTGGATCTCAAGCCCTCTCCGCTGTATGAGGACGAGGAAATGGTCTTTTTCAAAACCCACTACTATGGCGGCATCCGCAAATACCAGTGGGTGACGATTCCTCTTGCGCTCCACGGCGTTGTAGTGAAAAAAGACGGGGAAGTGGTTGATGTATGTGTGGGCGAGAATGAGGACGACCCGGTTCTTGTGATTACCGACCTTTTGCCCCATCTGGCACAGGATCAGAACGATAAGAAGCTCGGCTCCGCCTTCCCCGGCGAGAATTTGAATGTCTTAATCGGCGGCGCGCCTTACGCAGACGAAGGGAAGGACCGCTTTAAGCTGGCCATTATGAGCATCTTAAACGACACCTACGGAATTACCGAGCATGACCTGTTTTCTGCCGAGCTTTCTTTGGTGCCGGCCGGAAAAGCGCGGGATGTCGGCTTAGACAGAAGCTTCATCGGCGCCTATGGGCAGGATGACCGCGTCTGTTCCTATACGGCCTTGACGGCGCTGCTTGACCTTGCCGAAACGCCGGAGAGGACAGCGGTTTGCATCCTGGTTGACAAGGAAGAAATCGGCTCCGAAGGAATCACCGGCATGCAGTCTGCCTGGTTTGATGGATTTATGACCGATCTGTGCGCTTCGCAAAATGCCCGTCTGCACGTCTGCTTTGAGAATTCCATTTGCTTGTCGGCCGACGTGGGCAACGCCTACGACCCCAACTATCCCGAAGTTTCCGACAAGCGCAACAATGCCCGCTGTAACGGCGGCGCACTTGTTACGAAGTATACAGGCGCTCGCGGCAAAGCCGGTGCTTCCGATGCCTCGGCTGAGCTGGTTGGACTTATGCGCCGACTGTTTGAAGAAAACGGCGTTCTGTGGCAGATGGGCGAGCTGGGCAAGGTGGACCAAGGCGGCGGCGGCACGGTTGCTAAGTTTATGGCCAACCGCAATATTTCCACCATCGATGTGGGCGTGCCTGTTTTGTCCATGCACGCACCCTTTGAACTGACTGCCAAGCTGGACGTGTATATGCTTTATAAGGCCATTTCCGTATTTTATAGGAAAGCAGCTTTATAGGCTTAGTTTTCTAGCTACGTTCGCCCTTGCAGTTTTGTACGAATAATGATACAATAGGCTGACATGTTGAAACCGTTTTATGGAAATACAGCATGCTGCAGATAGTTTAACAAAGAAGGAGATGTCATTTATGCCGTTAGTTACAACCAAAGAGATGTTCCAGAAGGCATATGAAGGCGGCTACGCGATTGGCGCGTTTAACGTCAACAACATGGAAATCGTCCAAGGTATTACCGAGGCAGCCAAAGAGGAGAATTCTCCCCTGATTTTACAGGTTTCTGCCGGTGCCAGAAAGTATGCTAAGCACGTTTACCTGATGAAGCTCATCGAAGCTGCCATCGAAGATACCGATCTGCCCATCGCAGTGCATCTTGACCATGGCGACACCTTTGAAATCTGCAAATCCTGCATCGATGGCGGATTTACCTCCGTTATGATCGACGGTTCTCACCTTTCTTTTGAAGAAAACATCGAGCTGACCCGCCGGGTCGTAGACTATGCCCACGAGCGCGGCGTTGTTGTCGAAGGCGAGCTGGGCCGACTGGCCGGTGTAGAAGATGACGTCAATGTGTCCGACGAAGACGCCCAGTACACCGATCCTTCCCAGGTGCAGGAATTTGTTGAAAAAACCGGCGTTGACTCTCTGGCCATTGCCATCGGCACCAGCCACGGCGCTTACAAGTTCAAGCCCGGTCAGACTCCTCGTCTCCGCTTCGATATTTTAGAAGAGATCGAGAAATTGCTGCCTGGCTTCCCCATCGTTCTCCACGGCGCTTCCTCGGTTATCCCCGAGTTTGTGCAGATGATTAATGAGAACGGCGGCGCAATGCCCGATGCCATCGGCATTCCCGAGGATATGCTCCGCAAGGCCGCTAAGAGCGCTGTATGCAAAATCAACATCGACTCTGACCTGCGCCTTGCCATGACGGGCACGATTCGGCAGTACTTTGCGCAGAATCCTTCTCACTTTGACCCCCGCCAGTATCTGGGTCCGGCTCGTACGGCCATTAAGGGTCTTGTGCAGAACAAAATCCGCAACGTTCTCGGATCCAGCAACATCCTGTAATTCCCCCCATCGTTGGTCATGCGCCGGCGGCATGAATATGCCTGCCGGTGCATATGCTATCTTAAAGGGGTGAAGGAATTGAGAGAGCTTTTATTAAAACTGGTTTCCAATAAAAAAGCTGTGTTTGATTTTATTAACCGGCTATCCCCGGCAGAAATAGAGCGGGGCCGTTTAACCATTACGCCGCAGATGCTGTCGGATCTCTTATCCGCGCTGGGGGACGACAGCTGGCGCATCGACCAGATTCGCTTTTCAGATCAGGGAGAAATTTTCTTTCAGTTGGAGACCAAGGGCATGACTCTTTCATACCGTTTGAAACCCGAACGGCTGGGAATGGAGCAGGGCAAATTATTTGGAAGCATTACCTATCACGAGGAAAGATCCGGCGGAGGGTTGTCCGGCGCATTGCTTGGTATGACGGGGAAAAGTGGTTTGGCTTTCGCTTTGTCGAAATACCGGGGCATTGAGGTGAACAACCGGCAGCTTAGGCTGCATATAGACGATCTGCCCAAGAGTTTGGAATTTGCCTTAGCAGGCGTATCCGCCCGAGGGCTTTCCTTGCGCCTTTATTAAGCATTACGAAAGGGGGCTCCCGGCATCGCGGACCCAAAATACAGCGAACGTGGCAAAGCCGGTCAGCGAGGCGGGCTTTGGATTACATTTATCAATTTTTTTCTGTTTCTGGCCAAGTTTTTCGCGTCGATTTTGACGAGAAGCCTATCCGTTAGAGCCGATGCCATCAATAATCTTTCCGACGCAGGCACAGGATTAATCACATACTTTGGTTTCCGCTTATCTTCTAAGCCCGCCGACAAAGAGCATCCCTTCGGCCACGCACGGGGAGAATCCATCGCCTCCTTGGTAATGGCGGTTTTAGTGCTTATATTAGGCTTTGAGGTGGGGAAAAGCTCGGTTTTGTCTATTTGGGCAGGAAAGAAAACGGTTATTTCTCCAGTTGCCTTATGGGTTTTGGGCGGTTCTATTGCTGTTAAGCTGGGGCTATTTGTGTTTTGCCGCCGCATGGGCAAGCGGCTCTCGTCTACACTTCTGCATGCCGCAGCCATAGACAGCCTGTCGGATGTGGCGGCCAGCAGTGCCATATTCGTAGCCGGCATTTTTAGTCCCATGGTGAACCTGCCCTTAGACGGCATTATGGGGCTTGTCGTGGCAGGGTTTATACTGTTTACGGGATTTTCGCTTATACGCAACACGGCCTCTAACCTGCTCGGCGAGGCGCCCAAGACAGAGCTTTACAACAAGATTTTGGAAATCGTATCAGCGTATGACGGTGTGCTTGACGCCCACGATTTGGTAATCCACAGCTATGGGTCAAACCGCAAGTTTGCCACGCTTCATATAGAAGTGGCTGCGGATCATCCTCTCTGGCAAAGCCACGAAATGGCCGATAAAATCGAGCGAGATATGCGGGAACGGCTTAATATTGAGATGGTGATCCATCTGGATCCCGTTCAAACCGACGATGAAGAGGTGATTGCCCTTCGTGAACGGATACAGGAAATGCTTGCTATGCTGGATCCGGCTATTTCCATGCATGATTTTTGGGCGGTCAAACAGACATCCGGGACGAAGCTTTTATTTGATGT
>DUUG01000129.1 GCA_012841675.1 Clostridiales bacterium | reverse complement strand
GGACGATTGCCCGCGCCGTTTTGCTGTTTTTTTGTTAGTTCTCAAAGCGGTACTTCACGATTTTAAGGCCTTCTTCTAGTGATGCAAAGGCAAGATAGACGTTTCCGTTTTTGTCTACTTCGGATCTAGCCCATAAAGCGCCCACTAGATCAGGGGAAGTGGTGTGATCCACTTTTTGAATGGAAAGCTCCTGCCGGTCAACATCCAGCCGGATCAGGAATCGTTCCGTTTTTATAACCTCAGTAGCGCTCTTGTAGTAGGTGGCATTCGCATCCAGGTAAATTCGGCCAATCCCATCGGTTCCGATCTGCATGATTTCGAACGTTTGGCCTGCGCCGTTAACGTCTATGCTGTTAAGGTTTGCACTGTTTAGGGCTAGAAGGGAGGAGTGTTTGGTGGCGCTTTCCAACACTAAATCAAAACGGTAGGTTTTATTTCCTAAATAAGTCATGCGAGCAGTGAGACCGCTATCGTTCTCATAGGTGTACTCGTTTGTAAGGATAACCGGTATGCTTTGCTCAGACGATTTGCTTGGAATCGCATATGAAATATGCTTTGCAGTCGGATAGTAGGTTGAGTTGACCACTAGCTTGCCGCTGTGAGTCGCACTGATAAATTGCAGATTACCTAAATTACCAAGATCAAGAGGAACGGCGTTTTCATCCACAACGGCATACACTCGGTTCATATACAGATCGGCTAGATACAATGTTCCGTTTAGAATGGTAAGATCACCGACAGGGAGATAGGCTATATTGGTTTCTTCTTTGTAGTCGTAAGGAAACTGGTGGACAGAAACGAGTTGGTTGTCTTTGAATACCCTGACACTGCTTTTACCACCGATATAAACCTCGCCATGGTCGGAAATCGAAAAGGTACACGCATCAGGGCTTTCAAAAAAAGGTTTATCCTGGTTTCTTGGAAAACGTATAGCTTCGTCGCCTTCTCCGATCGGTAGGGACAGGATGACCTCGCCCCGGTCGGGAAGTGCCTCTCCCAGATCGGGAATCAAAAGGGGCAAGGTTGGTTCCTTTGTTGTTGCGATCGGCGTACTTTGCGCGAACGAGGTGGAAAGAGTGGTTATTTGCGGATTCTCTGTGGTCGCAGAGGTGAAGTGTGGCGCTTCGGTAAGGACTGTGTCATCTCCATTGCGTTGACACGCGGCAAGGCAGAGGAAAACAAATCCCATGAGAAAAAACAGAACAATTTTACCTTTCACATTGCATCCTCCTTTGAAGAGCTCCTTTGGGAGGTCACTTAGTTCTCAAAGCTGTATTTTACAATCTTTAACCCATCCTCAACAGAACCAAACGCAAGATACACATTGCCGTTGGCATCCACTTCAGGATCATGGAAAATACTTCCGGTCAACAAAGCGTCGCCGTTTACATTTCCCCGGTCATTTACCTGTTGCAGGAGAAGTTCCTTTTTATCAATATCCAAACGGATGAGAAAACGCTTTCGGTCCGGATTTTGGTTGAACCAATAGTTATAATCAAAGGTATCTATATACACGCGGCCTTGTTGATCCGTGCCGATGATGTTCCAGTTATACTCATAATTGATATCAAGAGCAACAAAATCCAAAACTTTCCCATCCGGTGTTAGCTTCTCAAAGATAGATTGCCGGAAGACGGATGAATAGGAGTAGCGGATTTGGTTGCCGTTGCTGTCTTCGTGATAGGGATTATCGGAGCGTATGACAGTAACTTCTGAGGTTTGACCGTTACGTGTGATCTGCACTTGCTGAGGCGCGTTATAGGGGGCGTTAATGACGAGTTTGCCGGCTCTTGTAAAGTGAAAATCTCTCAAGTAATCCATATAACCCAACGCAAGCGCAGTAACTTCGCCGCTCACGACCGTATAGACTCGGTTTTTGTAAGTGTTAGCAAGGTAAAGGACTCCGTCGTGCAAAGCTAAATCATGGAACATCAACACCGGCACATAGGGGTGTACAGCATCTATTGGGGAGTATTGTAACACCGATTGAAGCGCGTTGTCTTTAAAAACCTTGAGAATGCCATAGTTTACAATATAAATTTCTCCTGTATCAGAAACCGTAAAGCCCGTCGGTCCGAAAAACTCGGCCGGTGAAGGGCGGGCTTGTTTTAGTGCGATTTCCTGCTCTCCCTCCCCAAAGGGAACGGTCAAGACCACTTTGCCTTGGTCGGGCATGAGTGCATCCAAAGAAAGGGCTAAAAGAGGCAGATCGGGTGTGCTTTGTGTGGTGGTCGTTGTCTATTTTGTAGTAGCACGAGTCCCGGTGGCGACCCACGTGGTGTAGGTTCTGATCGGCGGATCTTCGGTCATAGAAGTTTGGTTCGGTGAAGAGGGAGGTAGCGACATTGGATGTTCGGAAGAGGGCGGGGGAACGGTAAGGGGCGAAACTGTGTTGCTTGTTTCTTTGGAGGATTGGGTTTGGCAACCGGCAAGCGACAGGATCAACAGACCCATTAGAGTAACGATTAAGAGCCATCGTTTTAGAAGCACGAAAATCCCTCCCAAAATGGTTGTCATTGTAATGCCAATATATAGGGATTATAGCCTTCTGTCAATGAAAAAATAATCTCAATTTGGTATCAAAAGATACAAAAAGGGTCTTGAACCAAATGGTTCAAGACCCTTAAATGATAAAATCCTAGTTGTTGAGGGAGAGGGAAACGGCCACGGCGCAGGCGACAGTCGCGCCGACCATGGGGTTGTTGCCCATACCGATCAGTCCCATCATTTCCACGTGAGCGGGAACGGAGGACGAACCGGCAAACTGAGCATCACCATGCATACGGCCCATGGAGTCGGTCAAACCGTAGGAGGCAGGACCGGCGGCCATATTGTCGGGATGCAGGGTGCGGCCGGTGCCGCCGCCGGAAGCGACGGAGAAATACTTCTTGCCGTGCTCCATAGCCCACTTTTTGTAGGTACCGGCGACCAGATGCTGGAAGCGGGTGGGGTTAGTAGAGTTACCGGTGATGGAAACGTCGACGCCTTCATGGATCATGATGGCAACGCCTTCCTGCACGTCGTTGGCGCCGTAGACTTTAACCTTCGCGCGCTCGCCGTTGGAAAAAGCCTTCTCGCGCACAACCGTCAGCTTCTGGGTGGAGAAGTCAAACTCTGTCTCCACATAGGTGAAGCCGTTGATACGGGAGATGATGTAAGCGGCGTCTTTGCCCAAGCCGTTTAACATAACGCGCAGGGGATTTTTGCGCACCTTGTTGGCGGTTCTGGCAATGCCGATAGCACCTTCCGCGGCGGCAAAGGACTCGTGGCCGGCCAAAAAGCAGAAGCAGCTTGTCTCTTCCCGAAGCAGCATAGCGCCCAAATTGCCGTGACCGATACCGACACTGCGGGTTTCGGCAACGGAACCGGGAATGCAGAAGGCCTGTAAGCCAATGCCAATGGCTTCCGCCGCATCCGCTGCAACAGAGCTTCCTTTTTTCAAAGCAATGGCGCATCCCAGGGTATAAGCCCAGGTGGCGTTTTCAAAGGCAATGGGCTGAACGCCTTTGACGATTTCGTCCACGTCGATGCCTTTGGAAAGGCAGTAATCGCGGGTATCTTCAATTTTGTCAAATCCATATTCGTCAAGCACCTTCTGAATGGTGCCAATTCTTCTTTCATAGCTCTCAAACAACATGGTAAATGGCCTCCTTTCCTATTCTTTTCGGGGATCGATATATTTGACGGCTTCGTTGTAGCGGCCATATGTACCGATGTTCTTTTCGTAAGCTTCGCGAGGCTCCACGTCGTTCCGGATGTCTTCCATCATCTTGCCCAGGTGGACAAACTTGTAGCCGATGGCTTCGTCGTTTTCATCCAGTGCGATGTCCAGGATATAGCCTTCCGCCATTTCCAGATAGCGGGCCCCCTTTTTCTTAGTGCCGAACATGGTGCCCACCTGAGAACGAAGGCCCTTGCCCAGGTCTTCCAGGGAAGCGCCCACAGGAAGGCCACCCTCGGAGAAGGCCGTCTGGGTTCTGCCGTAAGCCAGCTGCTTAAAGATTTCGCGCATGGCAACGTTAATGGCATCACATACGAGGTCGGTGTTCAGCGCCTCTAACAGCGTTTTGCCCTGCAAAATCTCCGCGGCCATGGCGGCGGAATGGGTCATGCCCGAGCAACCGAGAGTCTCGATTAAGGCTTCCTCAATGATTCCGTTTTTGACATTCAGGGTCAGCTTGCAAGCGCCCTGCTGCGGTGCGCACCAGCCCACGCCGTGAGAAAGGCCGGAAATATCGCCAATTTCTTTCACCTTAACCCATTTTCCTTCTTCAGGAATCGGGGCGGGGCCATGGTCACAGCCCTTGGCGACAACGCACATTCTCTCAACTTCATGAGAATAATTCATACGTTTTCTGCTCCTTTTTTAAGTTGATAAACAACCTTGTTCATAAAAATATGGGAAAATAAAACCGCAACAGGTTTATTTTACAGGAAACGACAGTTTTTGTAAAGAGCGAACCTGAACAAACAGAGGCGGAACTTTCCCTAAGTTTTCCGACAGGAAAAAATTTTTGCGAATATTTAAGCAATAGAAAGGCAAAACTATTTACGGAGGTGACTTATGTGAGTCAGATGACATCAAAAGAGCTTTTGTATATTGAAGATGCATTAGCCCATGAGCAGTTTATGCAGCAAAAGTGCAGGGAAGCTGCAAGTAAGATTAAGGATCCGGAACTCAGAAGTTTTGTTGAGGGTATGGCATCGGCCCATCAGAAAACCTTTGGAACCCTCTTCCAATTACTGAAATAAGGAAAGGAAAGATACTATGGACGAAAAAACCTTGATGGAGGATCTTCTGTTGACTGTCAAGGGCGCTTGCGATTTGTATCTGCACGGCGCGATTGAGTCAGGAACGCAGAATGTACACTGCGCATTTACGCAGGGTCTTCAGGATACGTTGGCTATGCAGAACCAGATTTACAGCCAAATGTCACAGCGGGGCTGGTATCAAACCACTCAGGCAGAGCAACCCAAGATTGACCAAGCCATTCAAAAATTTTCCATGCAGGCACAGCAAAACTAAGACAGACCATACGGTAAAAGGCGCGGGAAATGCCCGCGCCTTTTTTGTGTGAAAGTTTGGCTATTCGGCGGTTTTGTCGGTCATGGGGATGTAAAACACCCGATAAACCGTCGAACCCTCCGAAACGGATTCCGGCAAGTAAACTCTGTAACAGGGGAGGAACAAACCCGGCTGGATATTTTTGTTGTAGACAATTTCCAAAAGGGGCGGATTTTCCCGTGTGCTTGGGTAGGTCTCTTGCAAATAAGCCGTC
>DUUG01000128.1 GCA_012841675.1 Clostridiales bacterium | reverse complement strand
TGCCGATGATTTACGCCATGCTGGCCCTTCGAACGGTGGGCATGGTCAGCAAAAATCCGCTTTTCCCTCGGCTCGCCGGCAGTATTAAGCAGCTTTTTCTGCTTTCCCTCCGGTATATGCTTATCCTGTATTTTGGCTACCTTACCGTAACCGGCATCATCGGTAGCACGGCAGATACATTGGCCCGCAAGGCAACGAAAACAGTTATCACCACCGGCGTTCCCGTGGTGGGGGGCATGATCTCCGAAGCCACGGATTCGGTCATAGCCGGCGCGGCCATGGTGCGCAACACGGTAGGGGTAGTCGGCGTGCTGGGCGTTTTGGGGCTTGCGCTTCTTCCCCTTCTTTACACGGGTGTCAACTATTTAACCCTGCGTTTGGTCGCGTCCCTTTCCTCCGCCGTCAGCGAAAAAACCGCCGCCGCCATTGACATTCTGGCCGACACCATGAGTCTGCTCTTTGCAATCATCACAACCATTGCAACTATGCTTTTAGTCACGGTGGTAACGAGCATGAAAGGAGTGGGACTGTAATGGGCCAAATCGGATCGTGGCTTCTTTCCCTCTGCGCCGCAGGGCTCTTAACCGGCATTTGTACGGCAATGGCACCGGATGAGAGCAAAAAAACCGTCAAAATGGCCGGAGGATTGCTTTTGCTCCTGGCCGCCGTTCTGCCTTTCCGAGGGTTGTCCGGCTATTCTCCTTTAGCAGAGCTTGAGCAGATAGGGGCTCGTTTGCAAAACGCCATTGCAGGGCAGGAAAACCAAAGCCTTGAGCAAATGCGCGCCATGGTGGAAGAGCAATGCGAGGCGTATTTCTTAGCCCGTGCCGCTGAAATGGGGCTAAGCTGCACGGTTTCCATTGCCGCCCGCATGGACGATTCCGGCGTTCTCCGGGCCTATTCCGCCATGGTTTCCTACCGCCCACCCATCCCCACTGCCGATCAAGTAGAGGAATTAAAAACGCTTTTAGAATACGAGCTCGGCATTCCTCTCGGCCGCCAGCAACACCGATAGAGAAGGAGAAACACAATTATGCGGAAGCTCCCCGACCAAAAACAACTGCTCGCCCTTCTGAAAAAGAATAAATGGATACTCATTCTGCTGGCAGCGGGCTTGCTGCTGATCCTTTGGCCGGTGAGACCCCCTGCCCCCCAGGCGGAAGGGCCGTTATCTCCCGAAACGGGGGAATACGCCTTCGACCTAGCGGCCTATGAAGCCAGGCTCACGGAAATCCTCTCCTCTGTGCAAGGGGCGGGCCGGGTTCGCGTGATGCTGTATCTAAAAAGCGGCACGGAAACGGTTTACGCCGAGGAAGCGCGCATACAAAGACAAGATACCCTTGTGGAATCGGAAGAAAGATCCCTTGTGCAGATGGGGCAGAACCCCATAGTGGTCAAGCGGCTGTACCCTTCCTTTGGCGGTGCCGTCATCGTCTGCGAAGGGGCGGGAAACAGTTTGGTAGAGCTGGAAATCACAAAAGCAGTATCTGCCCTGACCGGCCTAAGCACCGATAAAATCGCTGTTTTGCCTATGAAAACCCCGTGAAAATCCAATGGCAAAGGGCATAACAAGCCCTTCCGTATAATATGATAAACCAAGAACATAAATTTGGGAGGAAGGCACATGAAAATTAAAAAGCGAACTGCCATCGCTGCCGTTGTTGCCCTTTTGGTCTGCACTGCGGTTTATCTTGACTGGAGCTACCAAAAAGGACTTCAGGCAGATAGGGCCGTCGGCGAACAGCAGAGCATCAGCGACGACGACCGGGTCATGGGGCAGTTGGATCTAGTAAACGGAACCGTAAAACCGGAAGCGCCCACTAGTCTCTCCGCCTATTTTGCCCAGCTTCGTTTAACCAGACAGAAAGCCCGCGACGAAGCCATCAGCATGCTGGAGAAAACAACCAACGACGAAGCGGCCAGCAAAGAAGCCAAAGAAATCGCCGTATCCGGCATCACTATGATTGCCGGAAATGCCGTAACGGAGGCGCGAATAGAAGGGCTTATATTATCCAAAGGCTATGCCGACTGCGCCGTATTTCTCAACGAAGAAGGTATTAGTATTGTGGTGGCTCCGCCCGAAGGCGGACTCAAATCAGAGGATGCCATTCGCATTAAAGATATTGTCGTAAGCGAAACCGACGTTTCCGTCAACAATATCCGTATAATCGAAGCACGCATCGGCTAATTCTGTGCGGACGAAGCCTTGCAAGAATCGGATACACCTGCCACATACGCCTTTGCCGCCCAGTTTACGCTCTACGGCGCCGTCCCGTTACTTACACTTACCCCTTTCCGCCTATAAGCCCGGCGGGAAGGGGATATTTTTCGGACAAATTTCTAAAAAAGGATTGCATTTTGGCAGCCACGTGCTATACTATACTTAATTGGTATATTAAGCCCTCCGGGGCCGGCTATATGGGCGGCCCTGCCATGAAAAAGGAGTTAAAAAATGAAAGCATTTCGGGAAACTATCAAAAACCGCAGAAAACATATATCATCTGGGCAAAAGCTCGGAAAACGTAAAAGAAAAAGTTAAAGATTTGCTGGAAACGGCAGTATTGCATGCGCCCTCGCCTTTCCATATGCAAAGCCAGCGAGCCGTTCTGCTCATGGGGGCGGAAAGCCATGCGTTCTGGAAAATCACCGAGGATGCCCTTGCCCCCATAGTGCCCCCCGACCAGTTTGAAACAACCAAAAGCAAGCTGGCCGCCTTTGCCGCCGGCGACGGAACCATTCTCTATTTTGACGATACGGCCGTCACCCAAAGCCTTATGAAAACCTATCCTCTGTATGCGGATAAGTTCCCCGTATGGGCACAGCGGGCAGGCGGCATGCTGCAATATGCCGTATGGGGCCTGCTCACTGAGGAAGGCTTAGGCGCCAGCTTGCAGCATTACAACCCGGTCGTAGACGAGGCGGTGAAAAAGCGCTGGAACTTGCCCGATTCTTGGGAGCTTCTGGCGCAAATGCCCTTCGGCAAAATCTTAACCCCTCCTGAGGAAAAGGACTTTGCCCCCATCGAAAAAAGAGTTCTTGTGTTCTAACTCAATACAAAAAGCGTGGAAACTTTTCCACGCTTTTTGCTTTTTAACCTGCCTAAACGCTTTCACATAAGCAAAACTGCCACCATACAGCCGGCCAATGTCCAAAGGGTGAAAAGCAGCTTGCCGTCATTCTGTGCCTTGACGGCGGCTTCTTTTCCCCATTGGCCAAACTTATCCGAAGCGGCGGCCAAATGGGCCACGGCCCCTTCCAAGTCGTACCGGCCAAGGGCCTCTCCCAGCCGCAAAAGCTCAGACTGCTCCAACCCGCTTAGCCCCCAGCTTTCGGCCATTTCCTCCATGGCCTGCTGCCAAGCCGGTGCCAACGAACCTTTTTGTTTAAGCAAAACAGACACCCGCTGGAAAAATTCGCTTTCCGGCCGCCCCGTTTTGGCCAGAAGGGAAAACATCTCTTCCGGCGGCGTATGTAAAAAGGAAACCTCGCTTTTCATCATAGTACAAGCGGCGGACAACCCCTCTAAAAGAGCGGCATGCCTGCGAAGCTTTTGCCGGGCCTTCTGACCGACCCAAGCGCCGCTTCCCGCCACCAGTACAGCACCTATGAGCCTTTGTGTCATCATGGCGTTCCTCCCAAAGAGAAAAGCTTTCCGTAGTGCCCGTCGGCTTGCCGGAACAGCTCCACAACCCGGCCGAAAATTTGCGCCTCGATCAATGCGGCGTAGGCGCTTCGCTTGGCAAACTCCTCAAAATCCGCCGCATGGGCCGTGGCAAG
>DUUG01000127.1 GCA_012841675.1 Clostridiales bacterium | reverse complement strand
TGCCGTCGGATATAACGGTGACGGTGCCGCTTGCATCGGTTCGGTACAGGGCGGCCCCCGTTTTGTGCCATGCCTCCCAAACATTTTCGTGGGGATGGCCATAGCTGTTATCTTTCCCTAAAGAGAAAATGACGTGTTTTGCCTTTGTGGCGGCAATAAGCGCTGCTGTGGAGGAGGTTTTGCTTCCGTGGTGGCCGGCTTTGACCACGTCGGCGGCAAGGGCGTTTCCGTAACGGGCCACAAGCTCGGCTTCGCTTTCCTTCTCGGCATCGCCCAGAAACAGAAAGTCCGTATTTTGGTAAGCGATTTGAACGACGGCGGAATAGTTGTTTAAATCTTTATAAGTTTCGGAAACAGGGCCTAAAATGCCCACAGACAGCCCGGTTTCGTTTAATAAAGATACGCCGGCGCGAGCCGTTTTAATCTTCAGCCCCTTGTCGGCAATGGTCGTTAAAAGGTTCTCATAGGTTTTTGTCGTGTGTTCGACTTTCAGCATATATACCTGCCCTATAGAAAACTCTTTTATAACGGCCGGCAGCCCGCCAATATGGTCAGCGTGGGGGTGGGTCGCCACCAGATAGTCTAGGTGGGAAACGTTCTTGCTCTTTAAAAAGTCCACCACGACGGAGCTCTTGCTGGCTTCTCCGCCGTCTATCAGCATGTTTTGCCCGTTGGGAAGCTGAATGAGAATGGCATCTCCTTGCCCCACGTCAATAAAATGCACCGCAAGCCGGCCGTTTACAGCACCGGCAGGAGGGGTTGTAGCCGGCGGATGGGTCTGCGGGCGGGAGGAGGCAATTGTCTTTTCCGACTGGATTTCGGAAGCCGGCGGTTTTGTTTGCGGCAGGGAGGAAGATGCTTTTCCCGGGTCGGTTTTAGAAACCGGCGGCGTTTGTTCGGAAACTGTATCGGTCTGTGAAATGCTTTCGGAGGCAGAGGATGTCTCTGTCTGCCGGCTATCCGTTGCAAGGGAAGATACTGCCTGCGACAAGACCGTTGTAGAGCCGGCCTCCTTCGTGTCATCCGAGCTTTGACCGATGGCGTAGAAAAAAAGTCCGAGAGCGGCCAGCAGGATCCAAAGCCATTTCCTTGTTGCCTTATTCGGTGATATTTTCAAGGTTTCCCTCCTTTTCTTCCTCGGCCAATGCGCGGCGAAGGGCAAGGCGAGCTCGAGCCAGGCGAGAACGCACCGTGCCTAGGGGCAACTGGCAAACCGAAGCGATTTCCTCGTAAGTCAGCCCGTCCATTTCCCGCATGAGCAGGATTTCCCTGTGCTGTTGTGTCAAGCAGGCAAGCCCTCTTACAAGTGCCTCTCGCTCCTCTTTTAGCAAAAGCGCTTCATCCGGCGTCGGCGCGTCGTCGGGCTTGTCAAGCAGAAAGGCAAGAGTTTCCTCGTCAAAACCCGACAAGGGCTGGGCACTTTTTTTCTTTCGCCGTGCATAATCAATGCACAAATTGGAGGTAATTCGAAAAATCCACGATGACAAAGACGCGTCCCCGCGAAAGCGAGGCAGCGCCTTGTAAACCTGCAGAAAAACCTCTTGGGCAATATCCTCCGCATCCGCCTGATTACGGCAGTGGCGGAGGGCGTAGGAAAACACTTTATGCTGGTATTCCTGCACTATTTGTGAAAACGCGGCATGATCGCCCTGGGCGGCGCGCCGCCATAGAGAATCAACGGAGAAGGGCATGTATCTGCCTTTCCGGCCGGCAAGTTCCGACCTTTGGGATGATCAACAAACGTGTGACAATATTTCTTCCATAAGCGGAGGAATCTCGTCTAGGGAAGAAAGGGCGGTGGCCTTTGCGCGGAACTTCGCAGCCCCCTTGACGCCTTTTAAATACCAAACAAAGTGTTTGCGGGCCTCCATGCAGGCAGTTCTCTCGCCTTTTTCTTC
>DUUG01000126.1 GCA_012841675.1 Clostridiales bacterium | reverse complement strand
CTTGGGGTTCACACTGTACACATAATCCACGTCGGTAAAGTTTTCATACACATCGGCCTTTAAAGCCGCCGTTAAAATGGCACCGGTAATGTCGCTTCCGCCACGGGGGAAAGTTACAATTTCGCCTTCCTCCGTCCGGCCGAAAAAGCCCGGGAACACGACAATCTCAGAAATTTTCGAAAGAGACTTGGGCAAAAGCTCAAACGTCTGCGAACACACTTGGGCATTGCCAAAATCGCTGGTTAACACCATGCCGGTCTCCCCGGGGTTCACGTACACCGCCGGCGCTCCCATGGCGGTTAGGCAGGCTGCCACCAAACGGGCGCAATTGTCCTCGCCGGCGGCCTTCATTACATCCATAAAACGGGCCGGAGGCATGGTTTCAGACAAGGGCAAAAGCGAGCGAAGGGCCGGGGCAATTTCGTTCATGACATCCGGCACGCCCAAATCGTCGGCAATTTTTGCATATCGAGCGATAATCGCCTCCATGGGGGGCGTTCCCGCAGAAATTCCTCCATCAATTGTTGCTGTTGCGGTCGCAATCAGCATATCCGTAACCTTTATATCGTCTGTGGCCGCTTTGCCCGGAGCCGAAACGACTATTACCCGGCGCGCAGGGTCATCCATTATAATTTTGCACACTTTACGGATTTGCGGCGCATCCGCCAGGGATGAACCGCCGAATTTCGCGACTTTCACGTTAATACAAACCACCTTTATAAGGAACATAGAATAGCAAGCTCTGTTAAATCGGGGGCCAGCGCATATTTACACGCCTTAGGCAGCACCCTTAAAGATGCACCTATTGTACCATATTCAACCTATTCTTAGCAATACAAAAATGTGATTCTTGAAGGCTTCCCAAGACTTTTCCTGCATATTTTTGTATAATTACTCAACAGGCGGCCCCTTGCACACTTCCCTTCACAGTGGCATATGGTATAGTAAGACACACCAAAGTGTATACCGCGTGCGCAATTTGCTGCTATGGCTAAGAGCGGTGTTTAACATTGCATCCGTTATAGCGCAAACGACACCGCGACGCTCTTTGGTATGCAAGCGGCAAAAAATCCCTAATTCCGTGGATACGGAGAAAGGAAGTATCCGAATGGCAGATGCCCACAGCATTGATTTTTTCATTGGTTCTAACTCCGGCTCAGGTCCGGTGACCTATTTTGACTACTTCTATCATCCAGACGATATGCACACAGTCTATCTCATTAAAGGCGGACCCGGCGGGGGGAAGTCCACTTTAATGAAACGGCTGGCAAAACATGCCGAAAACAAAGGGCTATCGGCTGAAAAAATTCATTGCCCATCCGATCCTTCTTCTCTGGATGGGCTGTATATTCGTGAAAAGGGGTTGTCCTTGGCCGACGCCACCGCGCCCCATGTCCTGGAACCCCGATGCCACGGCGCTTTAGAGCAATATCTGTCCCTTTCCCCCTACGTCAACAGCGACGCTGTGCGCAGCTATCGCAAGGAGGCAATGGCACTTTCGGAAGAAATTGCCCACTGCCATGCTGCTGCTAAAAAACGTCTTGCTGCCGCCGACACAGCCGAAGCCGCCATTTTTCAAACCGTTCTCCCTGGAATCAACACCACACGACTGCACCAGCGCGGCGAAGCCTTAGCGCGCCGCTATTTGCCGACTGTTAAACAGACCGGAACGCCAAGGGTTTACAAACGGTTTTTATCCGGTATCACACCTAGGGGAATCGTGCATTTTGCCCATACGCCACCGGCCCTGTTGTCGAAATCGCCGGCGCCAACCTACGTTGTGCTCCACGACAGCTATGGCCTTGCGCCCTTTATGCTAGGTCCTGTGTTGGAAAAGGCCCAGGCAACGGGGCAAACCGTCTATGCCTGCTATGACCCGCTGAATCCCGCCAAGCTGGAACACCTGATTTTCCCCGCCTTGGGACTTGCTTTCTTGTCTACCCCCTTCGGGCCGCCTCCGGGCATTCCGGCGCGCAACCTGCGTTTGGATGCCGCTGTGG
>DUUG01000125.1 GCA_012841675.1 Clostridiales bacterium | reverse complement strand
GGGCTTTCCTTTTACATCTTAATCGGCAGAGTCTCCCGCAACTTCATCAGGTTCTGGGGCTTCTGGTGTTTTCTCAATGGGCTTGCCCAGAATCTCAGGCAGCTCTAACCCGTCCATATTGAAAAGCTCCTGCATGGGCGGGATGGACTTCATGAGATTGGAAGCAAAATTGGCCGTGGAAGACGTGCCGTTCTGGCCGCCGTCCCAAACGGTGATCTTGTCGAACTTGAGGTTCTTGACCGCTTCGACCTGGATGCGAACCAGCTCTTCCAGCTTGTCGGCAATGAGCAGGCGAACGGCCTCGATCGGGTTGCCACCGGCGGCTTTGACGATTTCCTGCAAACCGCTGGCCTGCTTGCGAAGCTGTTCTTCTATACCGCGGGCTTCGGCTTCCATACGGGCAAAAATCGCTTCCGCCTCACCGTGTGCACGGATTTTAACGCGTTCGGCCTCGGCCTGGGCCTCAATTTCAATTTTCTTCCGTTCAATTTCCGACTGAATCAAAACGTCGGCTTCCAGCGTTGCTTTTTCACGGGCGGCACGAGCCAACTCGGCTTCCCGCTCGGCGCTGTAAGCTTCCTCCAAAGCGCGGGCCGCGGCAATTTTTTCCGCCGCCGTAGCACGGCGCAAAGCGTCGGCTTCCACCTCGCGGCGAGAAGCGTCAGACTGGGCAATGTTTGCCTTGGCTGTGTTTTCACCTTGAATGGCTTTGGCGTCGGCATCCGCCACCTGTACGCGCTGATCCATGCGTGCGTTGGCTTCGCCGATGGCACCGTCTCTGTCCTTTTCGGCAACAGAGCGCTTCGCATCGTTGATAGCCTTGGCCGCCGCTTCCTTACCCAAAGCGGCAATGTAGCCCGACTCGTCGTTGATATCGGTGATATTCACGTTAATCAAACGCAGACCGATCTTTTTCAGTTCAGATTCCACGTTGCCGGAAACGGCGAGAAGGAACTTATCCCGGTCTGAGTTGATCTCCTCGATATCCATGGTGGCAATGACAAGGCGCAACTGACCAAGGATAATATCTTTTGCCAGATCCTGAATCTCTTTCAGTTTCAGCCCCAAAAGACGCTCAGCCGCATTCTGCATAATGGCAGGCTCGGTCGAAATGCCAACGGTAAACACGGAGGGAACGTCAATGCGGATATGCTGGCGGGACAAAGCATTCCGCAGATCTACATTGATGGACAGGGGTGTCAAATCTAAGTACTCGTATGCCTGGAAAATCGGCCAAACAAAGGACGCGCCGCCGTGGACACAGCGGGCCGAGCGGTTGGTTCCATCCTTGTTATTTCCAACCCGCCCGTAGATGACCATGATTTTATCGGAAGGACATTTGCGGAACCGCGATACGATTAAAATGAGCACGATTAAAAACAGCGCTCCGGCAACAGCGGCTAGAATCCAACCATATTCGCCCATATTTCACTTTCCTTTCAAATTATAATTTTTTATGGACCAAAAGCGAAGTTCCTACCACGCTTTGTACCATTACAGATTCTCCGGCATGGAGCGTTTCCTCTCCGTCCGTTTCTGCATCCAGTTCACAAAGGCGGCCCTGCAAAACAATGTTTACTTTTCCGCCCTTTTGGCCGGGGATAATAGGAATATAGACCACCGCTTCCCGGCCGACGGCGTTCTCCAGCTGCAGGTTCCCCTCCTGCTGCAATCGATGTGCTGCCCGCATAGCAAGGGCCAGAAGCAGCATAGCAAGCAAACCGGCCAGAACGCCGATGCCAAGGGCCGGCCACCGGCCGACACTTTCGGCAAGCCAAAGCGTCGTCCATCCTCCAACGGCCAGAAATGCCACCACGCCGCGCACCGTAATCAAACGAAGGCCGCCTACATCGGAAACGGAAAAATCGTTGTAACCGTCACCGTCGAAATCGCTGGGGTCATCCAAATCGAAATCATCGCCGCCTAAGCTAAAAAACAGCAAGATAAGCTGCAGAAAAATGATAACCGTCGCAGGTATGGTAATGATAAAAATGACCTGCTCAAAGAACGAGAGTGCCTGCCAAAACGCAACCATTCGACCTACTCCCTTCCGATTAGTTGATGGAACCGTCTGATTGCATCGTCAATGCCGAAGCTATGGCTTCCGTATCTAATCCTTCTCTGCGGGCAGCGCACAAGAGAGCGCCCATAACCGGGGTGAGCCGCGGCTTTTCTATCTTTGCTAAGGGGAAACGCCCTAAAACCTCCTCTTGGAAAGCGGCGCGAACGGTTTCCGATTTGGTAATGACGCTTCCATAGCAATAAATGGGCAAAAGTGTGCCTGCCTGATAGATAAGCGAAAACACCAGCTCTGTCAGCGTTCGCCCTGCTTCCCGCAGGATGGCAATAGCTTCGCGGTCGCCTTGCTGCGCCGCTTCGTCTACGAATTTGGCAAGAGCCGCCAAAT
>DUUG01000124.1 GCA_012841675.1 Clostridiales bacterium | reverse complement strand
CTTGCCCTCTGCCGACCCTGAGCGTTCCAAAAAGGAAATTGAAGATATTATCGGTCTGCCTGCTGAGGACGCCCCCTGTATTTCCGCCAAAATGAACGTTAACATTCCTGCGGTTTTGGAAAAAATCGTGCAGGATGTGCCGCCTCCTAAAGGCGACCCGGATGCCCCCTTGCGCGCCCTGATTTTCGACAGCCAGTACGACAGCTATAAGGGCGTTATTGTCAGCTTCCGCGTGGTAGACGGTACCATTCGAGTGGGTGACCATATTCGCATGATGGCTATCGGCACAGAGTTTGAAATCCTTGAGCTGGGCAAGCTGCTACCCATTGGAATGGCCCCTTGCGATGAGCTGGGCCCCGGCATGGTCGGCTATCTGACGGCCAGCATTAAAAACGTCCGGGATACGGCCGTAGGCGACACGATTACCCATGCCGACCGTCCCGCTGCCGAGCCTCTGCCCGGCTACCGCCCGGCACAGCCCATGGTCTTTTCCGGCATCTATCCTGCCGACGGGGCCAAGCTGCCCGATTTGCGGGAAGCCCTTGAAAAACTGCATTTAAACGATGCTTCCCTTCTCTTTGAGCCGGAATCGTCTGTGGCTTTGGGGTTTGGTTTCCGGTGCGGCTTTTTAGGTTTACTACACATGGAAATTGTGCAAGAGCGGCTGGAGCGGGAATATAATCTGGATCTGATTACCACCGCCCCCAGCGTAGTTTATAAAGTAGAGCTTACTAGCGGCGAAACCATCACCGTGGACAACCCGCTTCACTACCCCGACCCGGCTCTCATTTCCCAACCTTATGAGCCTTTTGTCAAGGCCACCATCATCACGCCGCCGGCCTACACCGGCAATATTATGGAGCTTTGTCAGGATCGCCGGGGCGAATATATCGACATGAACTATTTAGACGGGGAACGGGCGGAAATTCACTACAATATGCCCCTAAACGAAATTATCTACGACTTTTTCGATGCGCTAAAGTCAAGATCCAAGGGATATGCCTCCTTGGACTATGAACTCATCGGCTATCGCCCGTCTAAGCTTGTCAAGCTGGATATTCTTCTAAACGGCGAAGTGGTGGACGCTTTGTCCTTTATTGTGCATACGGACAAGGCCTATGCCAGGGCAAGGCGCATTGCCGAAAAACTTAAGGAGCATATCCCCCGCCAGATGTTTGAAGTTCCCATTCAGGCAGCCATCGGCGGCAAGATTATTGCCCGCGAAACCGTTCGCGCCCTCCGCAAAGACGTGTTGGCCAAATGCTATGGCGGCGATATTTCGCGTAAGAAAAAGCTTTTGGAAAAGCAGAAGGAAGGCAAAAAGCGCATGCGCAACCTAGGCTCGGTGTCCGTGCCGCAGGATGCGTTCATGGCCGTTTTGAAGCTGGACGAATAAATCGCTTCCTAAGCACCGTCCCGTCATACCAACCTCAGGAGGGAACTATACCGTGGCGAATAAACCGGCCGGGCTGTATCTGCATATTCCCTTCTGTCAAAGCAAGTGCGCCTATTGTGATTTTTATTCGTACCCTGCCACAGAAAGTGCCAAAAACGAGTACGTTTCCGCCCTTATTGTTGCGTTAAAAGCTTTTGCCGGACAAGCAAGGCATACTACTTTTGACAGCATTTATTTAGGCGGTGGCACGCCGACACTTTTGGAAAATCCGGCCTTGCAGGCACTTCTGCATACAATTTTTGCATATTATAAAGTGGCGGAAGCGGCGGAAATCACCCTGGAAGCCAACCCGGGCACCGTGTCCGACGACCGGTGGAAAGGGCTTGTCTCCATGGGCTTTAACCGCCTTTCCCTCGGCATGCAGTCCGCCAAAGACAGCGAGCTTGCCGCCTTAGGCAGGGCCCATAGCTTTGCCGACACGGTAAGTGCCGTTAAAAACGCCAGAGATGCGGGGTTTACTAACATTGCGCTGGATTTGATGCTGGGCATTCCGGGGCAAACGAAGGTAAGCCTGCAAGAAAGCTTAGAAGCGTTGGCAGCGCTAAATCCCGAG
>DUUG01000123.1 GCA_012841675.1 Clostridiales bacterium | reverse complement strand
TTCCCGAAAGTGTGGCCAGCATTTCGCACATGCGAATGGGGAATCCGGCGGTGCGCGTGTCTCGGCCGTAGGGCGTTGTCTGCGTGATCTGTCCGGGAAGCGAAGTGGGCGCCATTTGTCCGCCGGTCATGCCGTATATGGCATTGTTGATGAAGATTATGGTAATGTTTTCTCCTCTTGCTGCGGCATGCACCGTTTCCGCCGTGCCGATAGCGGCCAAATCCCCGTCGCCCTGATAGGTAAACACCAAATTTTCCGGACGAACTCGCTTGACTCCTGTGGCAACGGCGGGGGCGCGGCCGTGTGCCGCCTGCAACATATCACAGTTAAAATACTGATAAGCAAAGACGGAGCAGCCCACCGGCGCAATGCCCACGGCATCCCCCGTCATAGACAGCTCTTCCAGCGCTTCCGCCACCAAACGATGGGCGATTCCGTGGGTACAGCCGGGGCAATAGTGGGTCTGCACATCGGTCAGACCGGTGGTTTTGGTAAATACAACTGCCATCAGCTTCCCTCCCTTAACCGTAGAACTGTTTCAATAATTTCCGTCGGCGTAGGTATCATCCCGCCTGTCCGCCCTAGAAAATGCACGGGTTTTGCCCCGTTTAACGCCAAACGCACATCCTCCAGCATCTGGCCCATGCTCATTTCTACGCAGAGTATAGCATTTGCCGACTGTGCCGCCTGCCTAAGGGCAGTATCCGGAAACGGCCAAAGAGTGATGGGACGAAATAAACCTACCCGTACCCCCTGCTCGCGACAGGTTAATACCGCACTTTTGGCAATTCTGGCGGTGGAACCATAGGCGGTGATGAGAATCTCGGCGTCATCGGCAAGAAATGCTTCAAATCGCGCTTCCTGCTGTTTCATGGTTTCGTACCGTTTAAAGCGCTCTAATACCAAAGCCTCCAACTCGTCCGGCTGGATATACAGGGAATTGATAATGTTCGGCGGGCGTTTGCCTTTCGTTCCTGTTGCCGCCCACGACTTTTCCGGCAGAGATTCCACCGACGGAGGAAAAACCACCGGCTCCATCATCTGCCCAAGCATCCCGTCGCCAAGCAAAATGACAGGCGTTCGATAACGATCGGCCAGTTCAAAGGCCAACGCCATAAAATCGGCCAGCTCCTGCACACTGTAGGGCGCCAGCACAATTAAATGGAAATCGCCATGGGCCAAACCCTTTGTGGCTTGAAAATAATCGGCCTGCGATGGCTGAATCCCGCCTAGTCCCGGGCCGGCCCGCTGCATATTGATAATCACCGCCGGCAAATCACATGCCGCCAGATAGGAAATTGTCTCCGCTTTCAACGAAATACCGGGACTTGAGCTGGAGGTCAGAGCGCGAACGCCGGCAGCGGCGGCGCCCATGACCATATTAATTGCCGAAATCTCGCTTTCCGCCTGCACATAGACTCCGCCGACCTGCGGCATCCGGCGTGCCATATACGCGGCAACGTCCGTTTGCGGGGTGATCGGATACCCGAAAAAACCACGGCAGCCGGCAGCAATGGCTGCTTCGGCCAACGCTTCATTTCCTTTTGCCAATACTTTATGCGCCATGTTTTCTTCCTTCCGCTATTTCTCTATTCTCAACGCTACATCCGGGCACATGGTTGCGCACATGGCGCAGCCTGTGCATTGCGACATATCCGTAACCATTGCGGGATGAACGCCCTTGCTGTTAAACTGGTCGGGCGAAAGCTTTAAAATCTTTTTAGGGCATACGGCAACACAAAGAGCGCAGCCCTTGCAAACCTCCTGCAAAACAGTGACTTTTGCCATATGTCGCCTCCTAGCCCGCCGGCCGGAGAGCACCGGCACGATTTAACAGAATTTGAATGGGAAACAGTGAACTGGCAACTTCCTCCGCGCTGACGGGTATCCCCTCCATTACTGCCGTAAAGGCCACTTCCAGTCCGGACAAACGGGAAAGCGCTTCGGTTTGACGCTTGGCAAACAGAACGGTTTCCCTTGTTGTTTCCTCTCCGAGATTCGGATTTGCCGCAATATGCGTAAATGTAAGCCGTGCGGCACGCTCTATTTCCATCATTCCTAAATGCGCCTCCTGCGCTGTTTGAGCAAAGGGTCGGTAGCAGTTGTAAACATACAGCATTTCATATCCCGCCGAAGCAATCACCCCGGCATATCGCCACAAGGCTGTGGCGCCAATATCGTCGCCGCCTAGGTCGATGACAATTCTGCGTTTACCGGCATCCTGCAGAATGCCCTCCATTGTACACGGAAGTGCAGGAATATCGATATTGGTTCCTGCATAAGACGGCGTGATGACGGCAATCCCCTTTTCTGCCAACAAGGCGGATAATTCGGACATTCGAAACAGCGGATTTACCACATCCATATCCAGCAGCACGACTTCCTCTCCGCGACGCTTTAAATGCATCGCATAGTTTGCGGCCAAATTCGTTTTGCCGCTTCCAAAAAGCCCGGCAAACACAGTGATGTAGGGGGAATGGATCATACCGTACTCCTTAAATGCACTTTAATTAATTAGTCTAACTAAGTATATTCCTTTTTATCGGCGTTGTCAAGGGAAAAAGAAAAGTTCTTATATATGCTTTTTTCTATCATAAGCCAACGGCAGGGAGCTTATCCCTCCCTGCCGTTGCAAAGGGCACAAATGGGTATGAAAAAGGGAGGCGGTTTAAACCGCCTCCCTTTGTATTTAGTGTAATTAAGCGTTATCGTCCAATAAACCGAAGTACCTTGCGGCCCAATAGGGCTGTGTATACATGCTACCCAGGAAGAGATAGCACTTGTCATAAACAGAAGGATCCGGTACCAAAGGCGTATCCAAAATGGCAAAAGGATTGGAGTTGGACTTATGCGCCCGGCGCTCGTCCACAGGCAAAAGCCGGTTTGCGTGGGGCCGCTCGTCAGGTAAAGCAGGCAGAAGCAAAATATCATTGCGATTGGTGTCACACTGCGGCAGAGAACGATGCCAAAGAGGAAGCCGGCGCATGGTATCCAGCGCATCGTCCAGCGGTACAGGCTCTCCGGTCAAGATGCGGTAGCCGAAGGTGTATAAGGGGCTTGCCTGTCTTTTCATGTTGTCCCAC
>DUUG01000122.1 GCA_012841675.1 Clostridiales bacterium | reverse complement strand
TATCTCCAACGGCTACTACCTCCATGATGTGACCGGTAAACCCACCCTTTGGGGCAACTGGAGCTTGGATTATTTCAACGGCCGCGGCTACGAAGACACCTCCGTCAACTGCACCGAGCTGTTGAGCCACATGAAGGTCACCGCCTACATCACCGGCGAGCAGCGGTTTATTGACGAGTATCACCACCTGGCATACGAGTTGGGCTATGCCGACCTCTGCGCCACTTATTTAGAGCGCAAAGAGCCGACCATCAACTATTCCGACGAGGAATTGGTCTACCTCTCTTATCTGCCTCTGGTGCTTTTGGAGGAAGACCCGGTTCTGCGTGAAAAATACAAGAAGGGTATGGCCGAATGGTGGATCAATATTCGGCGTGAGTTGAACCCCTTGTGGACGTATATCTATAAGCTCATAGATCCTGAGACGGATTATGACATGGAAGGCTGCGAATGGACATTGCGCCGCCTGCCTTTGGATCTGATCTACTACAACTCTGACGTATCTAGCCGTGCTGACATTGTTCACGAAGAAGCGCTGGACCGTTTTGGCAAAGAAAATATTAAGAACCTTCTGGCGCCTGACGAACGGCGTACGATGAAATGGAATACGAATCCTTTTGAACTCTATTCCCCTGCTAACGGAACCCGCCAGGAAGCCGGCACCATCTTTACCCTGCCCTATTGGCTGGGCCGGTATCATGGTTTCCTAATTGAAGAATAATAAAACCCCTTCCGACAGAACATTTGTCGGAAGGGATTTTTTCTAGCCGTTGTAAAGTTTTTAAAATTAAAAATCTTTTCAGCGTTATAGAAACATGAAACAATAAAAACTCTATTAGATGGGCGTATGAAGCTTTGCAGACGGGAAAGAATATGCATAGCTTCAGACACTATGCACCATGTTCTAACCCTCACTCGTGTTTGAACAATCAACTGTTAGAAAAAATGTATAATTTCTAAAATTAAGGCTAAAATAAACCCGGACACACCATTTTATGGAGGTTTTACTATGCGAGTTATAGACCGCATCGCGTTGATCCTTGTCATAATAGGGGCATTGAACTGGGGAAGCATCGGAATTTTTGATTATGACTTTGTACAGGCAATTTTCGGAGATGGGTCCGCCTTATCCCGCGTTATCTTTACTCTGGTAGGTTTGGCCGGTCTTTGGTGCATCTCGCTCCTATTCCGCAACAGTGACCATGATTAATACAAAAACCCCTCAAAAAGAGGGGTTTTTGTTATACAGTGGCAGCGTGTATGGAAAACTGCTTAATCATTTGGATAAATGGCCGGGTCATTATAATCCACCGGCTGGTATTCCTCGGTTACAATGCCGCCAACTTCTTCGGTCGATGCTTGTGTTCCGTTGCCGTGGGCTTCGGGCGGCTGTGTTTCAGCAAACTCATTCTCTGCCGGATCGGTTCCGACAACATCGGGATCCCGATTAGAGGTTTCATCCTCCGGCATGAGAAGCGAATGCATAAATCCATCTAACCTGGCAGAGCAAATATCTCCGCCGATCAGCCTGTTTTTATACACCAAAAGCGTTGCCTGCACGTTTTGTTCGCCAGAGGGGTAATTCACGATTTCAAATGTGTACCGCATGACCTTTTTCCCTTTATATTTGGTTAGGTCTAGGCCCTGTTCTTCCTGCAGCTCGTTGTAGTTCTTATACACATCGGAGAACTCTTCCGGAATCATAACCTCTGCCATTTCCAAAGGCTTAATGTTAACTTCCCAACCAAGGGCAGTTAGCAAAGTGATACAGTCTTCGTTGCTGGCCAATCGACTGCTTTTCAAAAGCTTAATCTGCTCTTTGTATGGATCCTCTACTTTTACCTTCCCACCACTACTTTTGCCGCCACCGCCGCCGCGGACAATGAGCACCAGCGCCACAATGACTACCGCAACGCAAATCAAAACCATGATAAGCTTTCGTTTATCCATTTTTGCCGAATAAATGAACATATCTTTTCCCTCGCTTTTCTGCCACTTTTTTCCCTTATGGTAATGCTTATTCGGACAGGCAAAAAAATATGTCACCCGATTTGAAATCGGGTGACATTTTTAAAAACAAATCTTTTATGAAAGCGCCGGGTCTTTTTTAAACGTAGATACCAAATCTAAAATCACAAAAACGTGTGACAGCACAAGGTAGAACCCTGCAAAAGCTAAACAGGCCAGCTCCATGGCTTTTGCTGCGGCTGAACCGGGGTCCATGCCCACGGCAAGGATGCTA
>DUUG01000121.1 GCA_012841675.1 Clostridiales bacterium | reverse complement strand
TCCCTCTTCGGAAAATCCTCTTCTGCTTTCATACGGCGTGGTATTTATGCAAAAAGTCACAAAAACACTGTCCTATTACCCGTTACCTAAAGAAAGCATATAAGCTTCATAACAAGTACAGCGGATATTATATCATACCCTGTCCGCATTTGCAAGTTTTTCTTTTTTACAACGGGATATTTCAAAAAATATCTTATAATGCCCCTTCACAGCTTGCACAAGTTACGCCTATCTTTTCTTTTTTAAATACCGCTCTTCCTCGCTGAAGATACAGCCACAGTATTTTTGCATATAAAGCCCCAATTCTCGCGCTTTGTTCTGTCCTTCTCGAAACTGAGGGCGAAAATCCCGGTATAGAAAAGAAACGCCGTATTTTTGCGCCATTTCTTCCCCTATTTTTTGCAAAAGCTCATGGTTTTGATACGGACTAACCAGAAGGGAGGTAGAAAAACTGTCAAATCCTTCCTCCGCCGCTTTTTTAGCCGTTTCCATTAGGCGGATTTCATAGCAAAAACCGCACCGATCATCAAATTTTCCGTTAAGCCCGGAAAGAAACGGCCGAAGTCCGTAATCATCGGCCCAAAGCATGGGCAAATTCGTAGATTTGGCGTATTCCTCCAAGGCAAGCTTCCGGCTCTTATATTCGGTCACCGGATGAATGTTGGGATTAAACCAAAAACCCGTCGGCCTAATCCCTTCCTCCCGTAGACTTTCCAAGCAGGAAATGGAACAAGGCGCACAGCATATGTGAAACAGGGTATTCATGATTCCTTCCTTATAGAAAAGTAATAAAAGATGGCACCGAACCTAAGTCAGACGGTGCAATACTCGTGAATTTTCGATAGAAGCTCTAAATCGCTGCTAAAGGTTGCGCGGGAGTTGTCATTCTTCCAGATGATAAACCCTTGCCAGCTGGTATTTTGACGACTGATAACATGCACCTCTCCGGTGGCCACTTTGCCTCTTTTATCGTCATGGAGGCTATATGTGTCCCAAAGAAGAGGAGTCTCCGAATCCGCAGAATCTCCAAAAACCCGCTTTCGTTGAAACGCCTGCGGAAAACAAGGGTATTCCATTAAATGTTCCAAATGGACAAAGAAATGGTTGGCATCGTAAAACGTAAGCGGCTCATACAGACAAGGACTGTAAAGCCGGCCCTCCATGCGGCCTGCACCGTATTCGTCAATACATACATAGATGGCCGATAGCATCTTGCCCTCGACAACAGAATGCATGACACACCTCCGATGATTATCGATAACTTTAGTATGGGCTATGGTTGATACGTAAATTCCTCATCGGCTTTCACAGGATGCATAGCAACCAACGCAGACTGAACAATGATCCTGTGCGTGTTAACGCCGATGGGCTCGCAGGAAACAAGGGTTAAGCAAGAAAACCCCTGGCTGTAAATGGGAGCCCAGTCATCGGGTTCCACAATAAACGTCGTCTTATATACATATTCATAAACATACTGCTCGTCCCGCAGATAAAGACGATCGCCGGTGGTCAGCGTGTCAATATAATAAAACGGTGCTTTGTCAGTAATCCGC
>DUUG01000120.1 GCA_012841675.1 Clostridiales bacterium | reverse complement strand
GTACTTAAAGTATAGAAAAACGGGGTGTATTTGTCAATAAATGTCTGCAACCTGTAACGCAACTGTAACAAAAGCAGAATAGGATTGATAACTTCCCGGCGGTTGGATGACGTTGTTGTTAATTGGCTTTAGCATTCTAAAAATATATTAAATATCTTGAAAGTTGTTTCGCATTGTGATAGAATATTATGGTAACAAACTACAACAGATATTTTTTGTTTTGGGAGGTTTCTATGGCGAAAAAATATGTGTATCTCTTTAGCGAGGGAAACGGCTCCATGAAAGAGTTGCTGGGTGGAAAAGGTGCCAACCTGGCGGAAATGATTTCTCTTGGCATGCCCGTTCCCGATGGCTTTACCGTTACGACGGAAGCCTGCACTGCATACTATGAAAACAACCGCCGCATCAGTGATGAAATTCAGGAGCAGATTTTTGAATATCTGGGCAAAATCGAAGCTGCCTGTGGCAAAAAACTGGGTGATACAGAAAACCCGCTGCTTGTTTCCGTCCGTTCCGGCGCCAGAGCCTCCATGCCCGGCATGATGGACACCATTTTGAACCTCGGTATTAACGACGAGGTGGCAGAGAGCTTAGCCCGCTTGACAAATAACCCCCGCTTTAGCTATGACTCTTACCGCCGGTTTATCCAGATGTTCTCCGATGTGGTTATGGGATTGTCCAAGCCCTCCTTTGAGAACATTATCGACGAACTGAAACAAGAGAAAAACGTTCAGCTAGACAGCGAACTGAGTGCTGACGATATGAAGGAACTGGTGGCCCGCTTTAAGGCCTATTTCAAGAAGGAAAAAGGCTATGATTTCCCGCAGGACCCCAAGGAACAGCTGCTTCGTTCCGTGGAAGCCGTTTTCCGCTCTTGGAACAACGAACGGGCGATTTACTACCGCCGCATGAACGATATTCCCGCCTCCTGGGGCACTGCCGTCAACGTCCAGTCCATGGTATTCGGCAACATGGGCGACGACTGCGGCACGGGTGTTGCCTTTACGCGCAACCCGGCTACCGGCGAAAAGAAGCTGTTTGGCGAATTCTTAATGAATGCCCAGGGCGAAGACGTTGTTGCGGGTATCCGCACGCCCCAGCCCATCGACCAGCTGGCCCAGGTTATGCCCGAAGTCTACGCCGAGTTCCAGGCCATTACGAACCGGCTTGAAAACCATTACCGCGATATGCAGGACGTGGAGTTTACCATCGAAAAGGGCAAGCTCTATATGCTGCAGACTCGTAACGGCAAGCGGACCGCCGCGGCAGCTCTGAAAATCGCCGTTGACCTTGTAAACGAAGGCCTGCTTACCAAAGACGAGGCCATTCTGAAGGTGGATCCCAAGCAATTGGATACCCTGCTCCATCCCCAATTTGACCCGGATGTTCTGAAAAACGCCGAGGTGGCCGCAAAGGGTCTGCCTGCTTCGCCGGGTGCCGGCTACGGCGCGGTGTATTTCCACGCTAACGACGCAGTGGCAGCAGTAGCCAAAGGCCAGAAGGTCGTTCTGGTGCGCCATGAAACTTCTCCCGAAGATATTGAAGGCATGGCCGTTGCCGACGGTATTCTGACCGCCCGCGGCGGCATGACCTCCCACGCAGCCGTTGTGGCACGCGGCATGGGCCGTTGCTGTGTTGCCGGCTGCGGCGATGTGCTTATCAACGAAGAAGAAAAGTATATGACCATTGGCGGCGTCCGTATAAACGAGGGTGAAAACATCTCTTTGGACGGCGCTACGGGTAATGTGTATATCGGCCTTCTGCCCACGATGGAAGCCTCTGTAGCCGGCGATTTTGCCGAGTTTATGAGTTGGGCCGACGAGCTGCGCACCTTGAAGGTTCGCACCAACGCCGACACCCCCAAGGATTCACAGCAAGCTCTCGATTTCGGCGCCGAAGGCATCGGCCTTTGCCGGACCGAGCATATGTTCTTCCAGGCCGACCGTATTGCCGCCATTCGCGAAATGATTCTTTCCAAAACCGCCGAACAGCGCGCTCGTGCTTTGGATAAACTTCTTCCCATACAGCGGGGCGACTTTGAAGAGCTGTTCCGCGTGATGAAGGGTCTGCCGGTAACCATCCGTCTGCTGGATCCCCCGCTCCACGAGTTCCTCCCCCACACCGACGAGGAAATCGAAGCGCTTGCCAAGGATATGCATCTGGGCGTGGCGGATCTGAAGGCCACGGTGGAGTCTCTGAAGGAAGCCAACCCCATGTTTGGCCATCGCGGATGCC